>JAYFSB010000360.1:0-3003 GCA_040946865.1 Burkholderia sp. | reverse complement strand
ACACGATTTTGCGATGTTGTGCACCGTTGCCGCACCCATTCGTCCCTCTGGCGCCCACACACTTTTACGAATATCCTACATATCGCGGCGGCCCGGTCGCTGACGGTGACACGCCAGAAGAACAGGCTGCGCACCGCATCGCACTCAGGTCTGTGGGATCTCGATCTTGACCTCGAGCACCTCGAGGTCGTCCTGACGCTCGAGACTGACGCGGATATCGTCGTTCGAGATCTTGACATACTTCGAGATGACGTCGAGCAGTTCTTTCTGCAGCGCCGGCAGGTAGTCCGCCGGCGGACGGCCGCCAATGCGCTCATGCGCGATGATCAGTTGCAGTCGCTCTTTCGCGACGGCGGCGGATTTCTTCTTCTCTCCGAGGAGGAACGGCAGGATCGACATGATGCGCCTCTCTTACTTGCTGCCGAAAATGCGTTGCAGCAGGCCCGGCTTCAAGTAATCGACGAAACGAATCGTCTTTTCCTCGCCGAGGAAGCGCGACACCACGTCCTTGTAGGCCTCGGCGACATCGGTGCCGTCGAGGTACACGGCCGGCAGGCCCTGGTTAGAGGCATGCAGCACCGCCTCCGATTCCGGGATCACGCCGATCAGCTTGATGCGCAGGATCTCGCCGATATCCTCGAGCGAGAGCATTTCGCCCTCGCTGACGCGCTTCGGATTGTAGCGCGTGATCAGCAGGTGCTCCTTGATCGAATCGCCGCCGTCAGCTGCGCGCTTGGTCTTCGATGCGAGGATGCCGAGGATGCGGTCCGAGTCGCGAACCGAGGACACTTCCGGGTTGGTCACCACTACTGCCTCATCGGCGAAGTACATCGCGTGCAGAGCGCCCGACTCGATGCCGGCGGGCGAATCGCAGACGATGTATTTGAAGTCCATCGCGATCAGGTCGTTGATAACCTTCTCGACACCTTCACGCGTGAGCGCATCCTTGTCGCGCGTCTGCGAGGTCGGCAGGATGAACAGGTTTTCGCACTTCTTGTCCTTGATCAGCGCCTGGTTCAGGTTAGCCTCGCCCTGGATCACGTTGACCAGGTCGTACACCACGCGTCGCTCGCAGCCCATGATGAGATCGAGATTACGCAGGCCGACGTCGAAGTCGATTACGGCCGTCTTGTGGCCACGCAGCGCGAGCCCGGAGGCGAAGCTCGCGCTCGTCGTCGTCTTGCCGACACCGCCTTTTCCCGAAGTCACCACGATGATTTTTGCCATTACCCTACCCTGTGTTCGTCAATGAGGTCCGATCGATCCGCTGCCGCGTCGCGCTCAGGTCAGCCGCAACGGCTTGATCATCAGTTTGTCGTCCTCGAGCCGGATCTGCACCGATTTACTGACCACCTCGGCCGGCAACGGGTTCTCCGTGGTTCGATAGATACCGGCAATCGAAACGAGTTCCGGCTCCAGGCACGTACAGAAGATGCGCGCGTCGTGATTGCCGAGCACACCGGCTAGCGCGCGGCCGCGCAGCGGTGCATAGACGTGGATGTTGCCTTCTGCGATCACCTCGGCACCGTTGCTGACCGGCGCAAGCACCACCAAGTCGCCCGTCGCGTAGATTTGCTGGCCCGAACGCAGCGGTCGGTCGATCACCAGCGTCTGCGGCGCGCCGTCCGGGGCGGCCGCCGGCACCTCAGCCACCCGGGCCTCGTCCTGGACCGGCCTGGCGGTCGGGACACGGCGATTGCGCGCCTCCAGCAGCGGCAACCCGCCCGCGGCGGCCCAGCACTGCTGCTCCGGCTGTGCGGCCACCCCGATCGGCCACATCCGCACGTCGTTCAGCATGCCGCGGAGCTCGTCGAGCGAGACATGCTCGTCCTCGGCCAGCCGCCGCACGTCGATCACCACCACATCGTCGGCAAAAAATTCCGGCGTCACTTCGAAGCGCTTGACCAGTTCGGCCTGCAGGATATTGAGATCAGTCGTCTTGACGACGAACAGCAGGGAGTCGATCGAGCCGCTTCGAAGCTCGAAGAATGGCGATTTTTTAAGCGACATGGACGTCCTGCAAAAAAATTTTTGCGTATTTTACAGGCGTCTGGGCGGGCGGCCATCATTTGCATGGTGACGGGGCAGGGCTTCCACATGAAGAGGTCCGTGTGCCAATCCCCCGTGTCAGAATAGTTGTCGTCCGAATAGGATCTGGAAATCCGGGGGCGCAATGAGGACGAGAAGTGGCAAAGCCCGGACGGGCATTCAAGGACAAGGTGGTTGCAAGGTTGCTGCTGCGCGGAGAGTGCATCAGTTTAAGATGTCGCGCAGGAAACACGCGTGAACGTGGGCTCGCTGGAGCGCTGGCGTAGTGAGTCGCTTGTCTGTCCAGGGCCCGCCCGCGGGCGGGCCCTGGACAAGCTGCATCGCGACTGGACGCCGAGCTCACCACTGCCGCGCTGGACGAGACATCACGCAGCGCATGGCACCGCGAGAACGGCGTGTATCCGCAGGAGCTTGCTGCCTGGCGGGACGCGGTCAACCAGGCGTTGGCCGACCCGCAGGACGTGCGTGCCACGCCTAGGCAAACGAAGGCGGATCGCCGCCGGATCAAAGAACTCGAGCGCGAAGTTCGGCGTAAGGACCGGGCGCTGGCCGAGACGACCGCCTTGTTGGTGCTGTCAAAAAACTGCCTCTGTTGAATTTCGAGTGGATTGAAAATTGCCCGATTTGCACGTGAGCCACGGTAGTCATGCATAGCAAATTGTTCGAGACGGCTTTGGGTATCAGCGATCCGTGGTTCGTGAGCGGCATCGATTTCGACGTGGCTGCGAAGCGGTTGACGGTCACAACATCGATGTCGTTGCCGGCAGTCGCCTTCCGCATCCAGAGATGCGCCGGCGGCTATCCCGTGCACGACACCGTTGTCAAGCGCTACCGGCACTTGAACTTCTTCCAGCACGACTGCTTTCTCGAAGTGCGCACGCCTCGCATCAAGCTGCCTGACGGCCGCGTGGCGCTCGTCAAGCGCGAGTGGGCCGGCAAGCTCAAGGGCTTTAC
>JAYFSB010000359.1:0-3010 GCA_040946865.1 Burkholderia sp. | reverse complement strand
TTCATCGGCTCGACCCTCGAGCGTATGACGTTCGTGCACCACTGCTCGAGCATTTCGCTGACGACGTTGATCTGCTTGCGATCGAGAATTTCCCGAAGTTGCTCGCGATAGCGCCACGCGCGGGCGGGCCGCTTGGTCGTGACGTTCACGATCAGGACATCGAGATCGGCGCGTTGCGCGGCGGTCAGCCGGTCCCGATCCTTCAGCAGCGGCCATCGCAATCCCTTGAGTTCCGGATCGGTTTGCTGCTCGATTTGCCGCATTGGGTCTACGGCTTTCGACGCATGAGCGACGACGTGGAGCTTGTCGAAGGTGATGCGAGTATTCGGCAGGTTCGTCTCGACGCCTTTGATGAACGCGGGCGACATGTCAATGCTGACCGACGTGATTTGCTTGGGCTCTCCCCCATGCTTGCGCAGGCTCGCGACGAACGCTTCGCTCGTCGAGCATCCTTGCCTTCGGTCACGAACACGACTTTGCGTTCTAGCGCATCAGCCACGAGCGTCAGGTAGTTGTGTCCGCGCTGGTAGGACATTTCGTCGACGGCAATGCGCGTCATGTCGGACAGGTCGATCTCGGCGAGCGCGAGTTCGACATAGCGTTTGCAAATGGCGTTCACCCGATGCCAGGACTCGCCGACGGTACGGGCGACTGCGGTGAACGACATCTGCTGGGCGAGCATCAGCACCATGGCCTCGAACAGCAGCGTGAAGCCCTTGAGCTTGCCGGCCCACTCGGGCTCGACGAGCGCCACGCGGCCGTCAGGCAGCTTGATGCGAGGCGTGCGCACTTCGAGAAAGCAGTCGCGCTGGAAGAAGTTCAAGTGCCAGTAGCGCATGACAATGGTGATGTACACGGGATGTCCGCCGGCGATCTCTGGGTGCAGGAAGCGACTGTCGGCAACGAAATCGATGTTGACCGTCAACCGCTTCGCAGCCGCGGCGAAATCGATGCTGTTCACAACCACTGATCGCTGATACCCAAAGCCGTCTCGAACAACTTGCTATGCATGACGACCGTCGCTCACGTGCAAATCGAGCAATTTATCACCCACTCGAAATTCAACAGGGGCGACTCTTCCAGGCCGCCAAGCGAAAGGCGTGCGGATACACCAACCTCACGACCATGCGCACCCTGCTGTTTCTGGTCGCCGGCAAGCTCGACTTCTCGAAGATCAACCAACATGTCGCGTAATTTACTCAAATTTCAAGAGAGCCACTTTGAACCGCCCTTTGGCACAATCGTCGGCACCCGACGTCATGGCCGTCGCCGCGCAGCAGGCGCATCGCTCACCGGCCGCGCCCGCGCTACCCGGCAGCCGTGAGGCCACACTTTCCAATATCTACCCGCCCATGATCCCGTTCTCCGTTCTCGATCTCGCGCCGATTCCCGAAGGTGCCGATGCCGGCCAAGCGTTCCGCAACTCGCTCGATCTCGCCCAGCACGCCGAGCGCTGGGGCTACCAGCGCTACTGGCTAGCCGAGCACCACAACATGCCCGGCATCGCCAGCGCCGCCACCACCGTGGTGATCGGCCATATCGCCGGCGGCACCAAGACGATCCGCGTCGGCTCGGGCGGCATCATGCTGCCGAACCATGCGCCGCTGGTGATTGCCGAGCAGTTCGGCACGCTTGCCTCGCTGTACCCGGGCCGCATCGAGCTGGGCCTGGGCCGCGCGCCCGGCACCGACCAGACCACCGTGCGCGCGCTGCGGCGCGACATGATCGGCGGCGCCGATTCGTTTCCCGACGACGTGGTGGAGCTGCAGCGCTATTTCGCCGATCCGGTGGAAGGCCAGCGCGTACGCGCGGTGCCGGGCGCGGGGCTGAACGTGCCGCTCTGGCTGCTCGGCTCGAGCCTCTTTTCGGCGCAGCTCGCCGCCATGCTCGGCCTGCCCTTCGCCTTCGCCTCGCACTTCGCGCCCGACTACCTGATGCGCGCGCTGGAGATCTATCGTGCGCAGTTTCGGCCGTCGGCCACGCTCGACAAGCCGCATGCTATGGTGGGTGTGAATGTGTTCGCGGCCGAGACCGACGACCAGGCGCGGCACCTGTTCACCTCGCTGCAGCAGCAGTTTCTGAACCTGCGGCGCGGCACGCCGGGCAAGCTGCCGCCGCCCGTCGAGGTGCTCGAGGCCAGCGAGTTCGAGCTCGCCAACGTGGCGCAAGCATTGTCGTTCGCGGCGGTGGGTTCGCGCGACACGGTGCGCGAACGGCTCAGGCGCCTGATCGCGCAGACCGGCACCGACGAGCTGATAGTCGCCGCGCAGATCTACGATCATGTGGCGCGTGTGCGTTCCTACGAGATCACGGCGCAGCTGCGCGACGAAATCGCGGCGGAAAGCGCCTGATCCAAGGGAAGGGAAAGGGAAATCGCGCGCGACGGCCGCTCGGGTGCCGCGCGCCAGCCCAGCAGCGCCTTGTGGAAGGCCGTGGGATTCTGCATCTGCGGCGCATGATCCAGCGCGAGGAACTCGATCAGCGTCGAGCCCGGAATCGCCGCATGCGCGCACTTGCCGAGCTCGGGGTAGCGGACCCAGCCTGGCATGCACCTCGGACCTCGGCGGCGGCCTGTCGGCGGTGTTCACGCTGGAGAAAGGCTTCAGCGTGAGCCCGGGCAAGGCCCAGGAAGGCGGCCCGAATGGTTCGGCCGCCAAGGGCCTATGTCGGGCCTGCAGGACAAGCGCTACGGCACGGTCATGCTGGGCCGCCAGTACGACTCGATGGTCGACTATTTCGCGCTCACCACGGCCAACGGCAACTGGGTCAGCTACCTGTTCTCGCATACCTAGGCAGTGTTCACATTTACGACTGGCCCAAACGCGCAGGCAAGCGATGCAAACAGGAGATAGCTCTCGGCAAGCTTGTCATATCGAGTGGAGACGCGGCGAACATGCTTAAGGCAATGCTGATCAAGTCTACCGTCCCCGTGATCCAGCCGTTATAGATCGGTGGATATGACCCGAGCAAGGCAAACGAGAATGAAACAGCCAACGCTGGCGGTGGCGGC
>JAYFSB010000358.1:0-3010 GCA_040946865.1 Burkholderia sp. | reverse complement strand
CTTGCTCGGGTCATATCCACCGATCTATAACGGCTGAACCACGGGGACGGTGAACTTGATCAGCATTGCCTTAATGCTTACCGGCGATCAGAAACGGCACGGCGCGCATGGTCGTGAGGTTGATGTATCTGCGCGCCTTTCGCTTGGCGGCCTGGAAGAGTCCGTTGCTGGCTTCCAGCAAGCCGTTGGTCTGACTGACGCGTCTGAGTCCAGGCGACGATGCCGTCGATATGACGGCGGATCATGCGGGCGACGCCTTTCATCGGACCGACCTTCGAGCGCATGACGTTCGCGCACCACTGCTCAAGCATTTCGCTGACGACGTTGATCTGCTTGCGATCGAGAGTCTCCCGAAGTTGCTCACGATAGCGCCACGCGCGGGCGATCCGCCTGGTCGTGACGTTCACGATCAGGGCATCGAGATCGACGCGTTGCGCGGCGATCAGCCGGTCGCGATCCTTCAGCAGCGACACTATCGCAATCCCTTGAGTTCCGGATCGGTTCGCTGCTCGATTCGCCGCCCGCATTGGGTCTACGGCTTTCGACGCCTTTGATGAACGCGGGTGACATGTCAATGCTGACCGACGTGATTTGCTCGGGCTCTCCCCCATGCTCGCGCATGGCTCTCGACGAACGCTTCGATCGTCGCAGCATCCTTGCCTTCGGTCACGAACACGACTTTGCGTTCGAGCGCATCAGCCACGAGCGTCAGGTAGTTGTGTTCGTGATTGTATGGATTTTGTAATATATTCAGCAAGGCCGGTCCCCCCCCCACTCGCACGCGCGTGAGGCAAGATGATGAGCACGTGGAATTCGTGTGGATCACGTGAGATCGCGCCCACGATCAGCGATCGTGGATACGATTTATCTGCCTCTATTGAATTTCGAGTGGGTGGTAAATTGCCCGATTTGCACGTGAGGGACGGTAGTCATGCATAGCAAGTTGTTCGAGACGGCTTTGGGTATCAGCGATCCGTGGTTCATGAACGGCATCGATTTCGACGCGGCTGCGAAGCGGTTGACGGTCAACATCGATTTCGTTGCCGGCAGTCGCTTCCCGAATCCAGAGGTCGCCGGCGGCCATCCCGTGCACGACACCGTTGTCAAGCGCTGCCGGCACCTGAACTTCTTCCAGCACGACTGCTTTCTCCGAAGTGCGCACGCCTCGCATCAAACTGCCTGACGGCCGCGTGGCGCTCGTCGAGCCCGAGTGGGCCGGCAAGCTCAAGGGCTTCACGCTGCTGTTCGAGGCCATGGTGCTGATGCTCGCCCAGCAGATGTCGTTCACCGCAGTCGCCTGTCCCATCGGAGAGTCCTGGCATCGAGTGCACGCCATTTGCAAACGCTATGTCGAACTCACGCTCGAACGTAAAGTCGTGTTCGTGACCGAAGGCAAGGATGCTGCGACGATCGAAGCGTTCGTCGCAGGCCTGCGCGAGCATGAGGGAGAGCCCGAGCAGATTACATCGGTCAGCATTGACATGTCGCTAGCGTTCATCAAAGGCGTCGAGACGAACCTGCCGAATGCTTCGACAAGTTCCATGTCGTCGCTCATGCGTCGAAAGCCGTGGACCCAATGCGGCGAATCGAGCAGCGAACCGATCCGGAACTCAATGGATTGCGATGGCCGCTGCTGAAGGATCGCGACCGGCTGACCGCCGCACAACGCGCCGATCTCAGATGCTCTGATCGTGAACGTCACGGCCAAGTGGACCGCCCGCGCGTGGCGCTATCGCGAGCAGTGGTGCACGAACGTCATGCGCTCGAAGGTCGATCCGATAAAGGACGTCGCCCGCATGATCTGCAGTCATTTCGACGGCATCGTCGCCTAGACTCAGACGCGTCAGCCTAACGGCTTCCTGGAAGCCATCAACGGACTCTTGTGCCAACGGGTACGGCCGGTTTCGCGATCTCCGGTTTGATTGGTGGCGCTGCGATGATCTCAGGCTTCATATCACTCACGACCGTCACTGGCAGCAGCGTTGACTCTGACGCCCTTTGCTCGGCACGATACCGGTCCCGCCAGGTGAATGCCAGATTCGCATTCAGACCATGCTCGCGGGCCAGTTTGGCGACTGAAACACCTGGCTCGCACGCGGCGATTGCGATGCGACGCCGGAACTTAGGACTATGGTTCGGGCGTCCTTTGCGACTACCCGGCTTCTCTGTGTCTAACAAAGTGGTATCGATCACTTCGAAAATGATGGACACCACTTTGGCGTCGATCTTTGCTGGCGTTTACGACGGCCATGCCGAGTCGCTTACCAAGATGCTCTGCCCGAGCTGCGGCCACATCGAACAGCTACCGATGCCAGGCCTGCCGATCGAGCGCAGCATTGCCCATCCCAGCGCGCTCGCTGATATCGTCGTGTCGAAGTTCGCGGATCATCAACCGCTGTATCGGCAAGCGGAGATCGCTGCGCACGATGTTGTGACGCTTGATCGTGCCAATATGGGCTGCTGTGGGTCAGCCAGATCGCCAAGCTTTGCAAACCGCTGATCGAAGCGATCCAGCGCTACACATTGCGTCCCGGCAAATTGCACACGGACGAGACGCGCCAGGCAACGGGAAGACCCTGACCGGTCGGTTCTGTGTCTACGCACGCGACGATCGCCGCTCGGGCTCGATTGAACCGGCTGCGGTATGGTTCGACTTTTCGTCGGACCGCAAAGGCGTCTACCCTTAAACCGCGGCTCGCGGCATTCCACGGCATTCTGCAAGCGGATGCCTACGCCGGCTTCGATAAACTGTACGTGAGTGGCGATGTCCATGAGGCAGCGTGCTGGGATCATACCTGGCGCAAGGACTACGATCCACGCGAGCACGCCGAGCTCGGACACCCAGACATTGCTCACGATGATTGGCGAGCGCTACGGCATCGAAGTCGATATCCGGGGCAAGCTCACCCGATGAACGCCTGCGCGTACGACAAGAAAAGGCCAAGCCGCTGCTCGCCACATTCGAGGCAACGATCAGGGAGAAGCTCGCGACGCTGTCGACCAAGTCCAC
>JAYFSB010000357.1:0-3012 GCA_040946865.1 Burkholderia sp. | reverse complement strand
TGTCGATCAGCATGTAGCGCGCCAACGTCTGGATATAGCAGGCGATCGCGGCCGCGCGGTCGACTGACAGCGGCGTGTCCATTACGCGCACCTCGATCGTGCCGAAGCCGGGTTTGGGACGGATGTCCCAATAGAAGTCCTTCATGCTGTTGACCACGCCTGTGTTGACCATCTTCGAGAAGTACTCCTCGAAACCGTTCCAGGTCAGCGTATAGGGCGCGCGGCCCGACATCGGGAAGGCGAACACCGAATTGAGGCGGGCCGAATGAAAGCCGGTGTCCACATTCTGGACATAAGGTGAGGATGCCGACAGTGCGATGAAATGCGGAATGTAGCGTGACATCGAATGCAGTAGGAACAGTGCGCTGTCCGCGTCGGGACAGCCGATGTGCACGTGCTGGCCGAACACGGTGAACTGCTTGGCCAGGTAGCCGTACAGCTCGGACAGGTACTGGAAGCGCGGCGCGTCGTAGATCTGCCGCTCGCTCCATTGTTGGAAAGTGTGGGTGCCGCCGCCGCACAGTCCGACGTTGAGGTGGTCAGCCGACTTGACCAGCACGTTGCGGATCGCGTGCAGCTCGCTGAGCGCCTGCTCGTGCGAATGGCAGATGCCGGTCGACAGCTCGATCATGCTCTCGGTGATTTCTGGCGTAATGTTGCCCGGATGCGGCTCGTTCTCGACCAGTCGCATCAGGTCGGAAGCCGCTTTGGTCAGATCGTAGTTGTGGGTATTGACGATCTGGATTTCGAGTTCGATGCCGAAGGTAAATGGCTCGGAATTGTTGAAGGTTTCGAGTGCCATGGCGAATTCCAGATAACGGGTTGAGCGCGGCCGCCGCCGTCTCGATGTGGAGGGCGGCGGTGCAGTTAGCTTTCGTCGCGTCGTTCGCCGACGGCTGACAGGCTGCGGTAAACGAACAGCGGACCGATCAGCTGCAGCAGGACGATCGAGCACATCACGACTGCGCGCAGGTGCGGGTCGAAATTCGGATAGGCCTGGTAGGTGTCGTCGACCAGCAGGTAGGCGAGCGTCGACATTGGTGCCAGCGACAGCCCGAGCGCGATGCCCTGCTTGACGTTGATTCCACTCTTCCTGGCGAAGGCGACCACCCCCACCAGCTTGGCGACCATCCGCGTGAGGATTAGCACCACCGCCACCAGTCCGCCGATGGCGAGATCGTGCCAGGTGAACGAGGTCAGAGTCAGTACAAACAGGATCACGGTCAGCAGCCAGCCGGCTGTGCCGAAATGCTCGGGCCAGAGCTGCGGACGCACCTCGAGGTTTTTTACGATGATGCCGGCCAGCAGCAGGGTCAGCACAGTCGAGAGCTTGAGCGCCTGGGCGATCGCGATCGCTAACACCACCAGGCCGAACAGAGCGACGAAGGAATGCTCGTCTCGCATCGCCGGCGCGACATGGCGGAATAGGTAGCGGCAGGCGCGCGCGAGCAGGTAGGCTAGGATCAGCGAACCGGCGATCAGGTAAATCGGCTGGAAGATGGTGGCGAACACGTTGCCGTATTCTTCCTGGTGTAGCCAGCTGGTCAGCAGCTTGGTAAGCACCACCGAATAGACGCTGTTGAGCGCCGTCAGCGTGAGCAGCCGCTGCGAGACTTGCCCTTCAGCGCGCAGCTCGGTTTTGAGCTGGATCGCCATCGCGGGCGAGGTGGCCACCGCGATTGCGGCCAGCACGATCGATACCATCGCCGGCACGCGGAGCACCAGCAGTACAGTCAGCACCATGGCAAAGGTCAGCGTCGCCTCGGCCACGCTAGTGGCGATCAGCCAGGAGTTGCGGCGGATCCAGCGCAGGTCGAGCCTGCTGCCAAGCTCGAACAGCAGCAGGCCGAGCGCGACGTTGATCAACAGCCGAGCGGTATCGTTGCTGCTCGCGTTGATCGCGCCGAAGCCGGCTGAACCGGCAATCAGGCCGATCACCGCATAACCGGTCACGCGCGGTAGACGCCAAGCCCGGTAGCAGAGCTTGCCGCAGAGGCCGGCGGCAAACAGCGCAATCCCGGCCCAAAACACGGCGTCGGGAATGAATGGCCAATTCGGTAGAAACGAGAACGCCGACTTCATCGTTGTGACTTCTCCTATTCGAAGGCAACCGGCAGCGACGCGGAGTCGAGCATGTCGAATGAGTTAGCGTGCTGGTGGCTGATCGCCTTGTGATCGGTGTGTTCGCTGGTCTTGGCGTCACGATACGGAGCTGCCCGATTCGCGGCGGGCAAACCTGCCGCTCGTGCGGCCGATCTGATTGTGGGCCTGGGGCGTGAAGGAAACAGCGCGATCTCTCATCCTCCGATTCCGATCCGCAATAACTGTTCAGTGGGTGCCGCGCCGGTGCGGCGTGAAGATGTCCGATTGTGCCACATCTATTTCGATCCGAATCGGATTTGTCTGGTGCTTGTCCGCCCTGTCTATAGCTCGAGTTTATATCCAAAGATTTACTGTATATATAAATAATAGAAGTTAATAAAAACATATTTTTTCTGTTGATAACTTCTGTAATCATCACTGATTCATAGACTTGGAAAAATTATAAGTACCCGCATAGGCTGTGCGGGTACACAGGGATTCACATAGCAACTTTTGCTGTGCTGTGCGGCGTGTTCAACTTACCTCGTTTACGTCCACTGTGTTTTCACAGAGAAATCGCAGGCAATTCGCTAACTTATCCACAGATTCGTGTGGCTAGTAAATTGCTCGCTTTGTACGTGAGCCACGGTAGTCATTCATAGCAAGTTGTTCGAGACGGTTTTGGGTATCAGCAATCTGAGCTTGCCCCCGAAAAACGAATCCATTGCTGAGCGTTTAAGGCAATGCTGATCAAGTTCACCGTCCCTGTGGTCCAGCCGTTATAGATCGGTGAACATGACCCGAGCAAGGCAAACGAAAATGAAACAGCCAACGCTGTCGGTGGCGGCTGACGAAGGTGCAGTCTTCGAGACGAAGCGCAAACGTACGCGGCGCGATGCGTTGCTGGACGCGATGGAGCGGATCGTGCCG
>JAYFSB010000356.1:0-3017 GCA_040946865.1 Burkholderia sp. | reverse complement strand
GCAGATGAGCGCCCGCCCGCGCAAGAGCTTGGGCTGGACGTGTCCGGTCAACTGTTCATACCCGAATCGTTCGATGTTCGTCAGCATCATCATGAAATCGTTGCCTTCGGGCGCAACCAGCTTTTGTTGCATTTCGATCTTGAAACCAGCGCGGAAAATCTGCACAAGACGCTCGAAAGCTCGAAATCGAGTCTGGCAAACGTTTCATTTTACTTTATCGAGGTCCGCTTGACAAGCCGGGCGGCATAATCCGCCGCTTTTTAAAAACGTGCGCCGCGATGAGGCGGGCTTTTCGCCAAAAATCAATCCCTATTTAATTCATAACATCAGCAGATCGGGACGCCACTCGATCAGGCGGCGCGCCCCGCCGCGCTGCCCGACCTTGGTGCCGGCCGCCTCGGGCGCGCGATTCAGGCCGATACGCGGCACGAACAGCAGCGTCTGGCCGATATGCAGCAGTGGCACGTCGCGCTGCCAGGCGGGCACGCGGCGCTCCTGGAACAGGTTCTTGAGCGTGCGCGAGGACCCGCCAGGGAAAGTGCGCAGGCGTTCGCCGCCGCTGCGCGCGAGCACCACGAGCGTTGCCTGCGCGAGCGTCGCCTCTGCCACGCTGTTCTCCACCTGCCCCGCCTCGGCCGTCGCCCGCCGGAAGATGAAACTACCGCGCCAGGCGGGCAGGTGCCAGACTTCCTGGCCGGTCCAGTCGAGACGCGCCACGGGGCGCTCGGGCGAGGAGGTGCCGTCGTCGGGCGGATCGGCGCTGTCACCGGCCTCCCAATACACCTTGTCGCGATACAGCCTGAGGCACTGCCCCGCATGATCGATCCGCCGCGCATGCGAAACCTGCGTCGCGCGCAGCTGCTTGATCATCTCGGCCAGACGCGCGGCCGATGCACCTGGCAGGCCGCGCGTGCGCATCCAGTGACGCAGCAGGTTGGCACCGCGCTCGTCGTCGAGCGCCAGCAAACGCTCACGGGACAGCGCCCGGCCCTCGTCCTGGGCAATGTCGGCAAGATCGCCGGCCGCCAGCGCGTCGAGCAGCCGCTGCGCGGCCGCCGCATGCTGCGCGCTGCGCGCGAGCGCGTCGCGAAAACCGGGAAAATGCGCCGACAACGCTGGCAGCACCTCGATGCGCAGCGCATTGCGCGCATAGCGCGTGTCGGCATTTGATTCGTCCTCAATCCAGCGCAGCCCGCGCGCCTCGGCGTAACGCTCGAGCTGGGCTCGCAGCAGATGCAGCAAAGGGCGCACGCGCACTATGCTGGCCTCGACAGGCAGGTAGCGTGGCGCCATCGCGGCCAGGCCGGCCAGGCCCGCGCCGCGCAGCAGCTGCAGCAGCACCGTCTCGGCCTGGTCGTCGGCATGCTGGGCCAGCCACAGCGCCTGCGCGCCATGCCGCTCGCACATCGCGTCGAGCGCGCGGTAGCGTACCTCGCGCGCGCTGGCCTCGACGCCGAGCCCGATGCCGCGCGGCACCTCGACGCGCTCGGCATCGAAGCGCACGCCGAGCGCGGCCGCGGCCGCCTCGGCATGCGCCAACCACGCATCGGCATTCGGGCTCAGACCATGATGGACGTGCAACGCCACGCAGCGCTCGGTGCCAGCGACGCGCGTGGCCGCCCCGAGTAGCACCGAGGAGTCGAGCCCGCCACTGTAGGCGATCGCGATGCTCGCGTGCTCGGGCAAGTCGCCCAAAGCGACGCGAACCGCGTCGAGTACAACGCGGTCTACGCTGAGATCATTCGGAGACATCATCAGCAACACGCGCGAGGCACGTGGCAGGCCTCGAGGCTCAAATGCCCGGCGTGGTTTCCTTGTACTTGCCGTAGGCAAGCAGGCGTTCCAGGCGGCGCTCGCGCAGCGCATTGATGCTCATGCCCTGGAACTGGCGCAGCGTATCGGCCAGCGCACGGCGCAGCAGCGCAGCCATGCCCTTCGGATCGCGATGCGCGCCAGCGAGCGGCTCGTTGACGATCTTGTCGATCAGGCCCAGCGCCTTCAGGCGGTGCGCGGTCAGGCCCAGCGCCTCAGCGGCCTCGGGTGCCTTGGCCGCACTCTTCCAGAGAATCGACGCGCAGCCTTCCGGCGAGATCACCGAGTAGGTCGAGAATTGCAGCATCAGCACGGTGTCGGCCACCGCGATCGCTAGCGCGCCGCCCGAGCCGCCTTCGCCGATGATAGTAGTGATGATCGGCGTCTTCAGCTCGGCCATCACATACAGGTTGCGGCCGATCGCCTCCGACTGGCCGCGCTCCTCGGCACCGATGCCGGGATACGCGCCCGGCGTATCGACGAAGGTGAAGATCGACAGGCCGAACTTCGCGGCCAGGCACATCAGGCGCTCAGCCTTACGATAGCCTTCCGGACGCGGCATGCCGAAGTTGCGCGCCGCGCGCTCCTTGGTGTCATGCCCCTTCTGGTGTCCGATCACCATACAGGGATTGCCGTTGAAGCGCGCCAGGCCGCCGATGATCGACTGGTCGTCGGCAAAGGCGCGGTCGCCATGCAGCTCATGGAAATCGGTGAACAGCTCGCTCACGTAATCGAGCGTATATGGACGCTGCGGATGGCGTGCGATCTGCGAGACCTGCCACGGCGAGAGGTTCGCGTAGAGGTCCTTGGTCAGTTGCTGGCTCTTCTTCGACAGCCGCTCGATCTCTTCCGAAATATCGACGGCCGAATCGTCCTGCACGAATCGCAGTTCCTCAATTTTGCCTTCCAGTTCGGCGATCGGCTGTTCGAAATCCAGAAACGTGGTCTTCATGTATGAGAGTCCTAGCAGGCTGTTGAAAAGCGCTCCGTCATGATGACGAAGCTATTTTCAGGAGACTTGCACGTGCCCGTGCAAGTCTCCGCTGAATTACCGGTTCGCCGCGCAATCTGCACGGGGGGGGGGGGGGGGGGGGGGGGGGGGGGGGGGGGGGGGGGGGGGGGGGCGGGGCGGGGGCGGGGGGGGGGGGGGGGGGGGGGGGGGGGGGGGGGGGGGGGGTGGTGTGTGTGTGGGGGGGTGTGCGGGC
>JAYFSB010000355.1:0-3021 GCA_040946865.1 Burkholderia sp. | reverse complement strand
GCCTTGCTCGGGTCATATCCACCGATCTATAACGGCTGAACCACGGGGACGGTGAACTTGATCAGCATTGCCTTTACAACCTGTCTTTTGCACAACGAGACAGGATGGTACGAACGTTACTGAGCGACGAAATATGGAACAAAGTCCAAGCTATCCTGCCGGGGCAAGGAAGGCGACCGTGGTCGGAATGGCATCCAACCCATCCCTGGTTCCTCGAAGCGGTGCTGTGGATTGCCCGAACCGGCAGTCCATGGCGCGACTTTCCCGCAGAATTCGGCCGACGGCATACGGTATATATCCATTTCTCGCGCTGGCGACGCAAGGGTGTCTGGCCGCGGGTGGCGAATGCTTTTGACAGGCGAGTCAAAAATCGAGCACATCCTTATCAATTCGAGGATCGTGCGAGCGCACCAGCATTGGGCCGGGGCCTTAAAAAAGTGGACCGCAAGCGCTCGGACATTCCCGAGGCGGACTGAGCACCACACTGCATTTGGCGGTGGACTCGAAGGGTCGTCCGTTGCGACTGATCGTCACTGAAGAACAGATCGCCGACATCTCGTGCGCGCCGCAACGGGTCGAGCATCTACGCACCGGAGCGGTTATCGCAGACAAGGGCTACGATGCTGACCACTTCGTGCAACGAATTCGGGCCACCCGTGCAAAGGTCGTGATTCCCCCGCGTTTGAACCGCAAGACAAAACGCTACTACAACCGTGTGCTCTACCGTACACGTAACCTGGTCGAACGGTTCTTCAATCGCATTAAGCATTTTCGCCGCGTCTCCACTCGATATGACAAGCTTGCCGAGAGTTATCTCGTGTTTGCATCGTTTGCCTGTGCGTTTGGACCAGTCGTAAATGTGAACGCTGCTTAGCAGGGATCATTCCCAGCGCCGGGATGTTGCGTATCATCTGAATGGTCGAAATTGAGCCCGACCTCGGCGGCTTTCGCCTCGCCGGTGGCGAGGCCGAGCACCATGCCAATCGGTACCAGCCAGGTGGCGATCGCGCGCTAGCCGCGTCGTACAAACACCGCGACCGACTGCGCGGTACCGTGCTTGAGTCTGCAGTGCATGGGTTGCTATGCGCGCCTCCCTCAGCTATGGCTTGCCTTCGGTGCGTAGTGATTTTGGACCACCTCGCCGAACGGCCCCGATAGCGGCCCATGGCGCTCGCGTCCTTGATCAGCGGGAACCCCAGCTCGGCGAAACAGTAAGACTCCTCGAGATGCGGGTAGCCCTACAGGATGAAAGTCTCGATGCCGCGCACCAGGAAGACGCTGGCCCACAGGTTCGGATAGACATCCAGGTACTGGCGCGAACCGCGCTTGCCGCTGTGCAGCGCGGCCATCCAACGCTGCCCTTCCGATCCATCTTCGAGAAGGCTTGTTGAGCCCGCGCGCCTCGGCACGCGCCCGAATGTCGGCGATCTTCTTCGCCACAGCCTGGAGGGACTCGCCCCAGGTCAGGTAGATATCGATATGGTCGGCCACGATCGCATGTGCGGCCGGCGAGGAACCGCCGAACCACAGCGGCGGAGCGGATCCTGGACCGACGGATAGAGCAGCTTGCCGCCCTTCGACTGCAGGTGTGCTTGCCGTCGAAATCGGCCGTGCCGTCCTTGCGCAATTTCGCCAGCAGCTCGCGCCAAATATGCAGGAACTCGTCGGTGATCTCGTAGAGCATATCGTGTTCGGCAAACACATCGTTGCCCTCGAGCTCGGCGATATAGCCGCCCGTCACCACGTTGATTAGCAGGTACCCTTCCGAGAAGCCGGTCGAAGGTCGAAGGCCATGCCTGCCAACAGCCCCGGCGAGGACAGGCCGGGCCGCACCGCAACCAGGAACTTAAGGCGCTTGGTGGTCGAAATCAGGTTCGAGACGACCACCTAGGCGTCACCGCAGGAACTGCCGGTCGGCAGCAGCACGCCTTCGGAGGTACCAAAGTAGTGGCTGTCGCCGTGCGTCGGAATAAACCAGAACACATTTATTTGCTGCTCTTGCCTGACTGTTCTTGCAAAAATTCTGACAAAGCAAAGCCCTCGGCACCATATCAGGATTGCCTGCCGGGAATGGGGCTCGCCGGATCGACTCCGGAACGGCTCGCCCATCGGGCGAGCTCGCCGCACACGGGAGGACGAACTTTACAGCTTCTAGGAAAACATTGTAGAGAGGGAGCATCGTTAAAGAACGATTTTTTTGAACTTAAGTTTTCCGCTTTCGTGATTTGCGCGCTGTTGCAGCGAATATCGCGGCGCGCGGACGGTCGTCTATAATGACGAATCCGAATCCGACCAACCCAACCTGCGCACCCGGCCTGGTGCCGCGCGCGCCCTAGCTTGCTCCGATGCAGAAAGTCATCCTGCCGTTCCTGTTCGGCTTCCTCGCCGCCCTGTTCTTCCGCGAAGCGGCGCTCGCCCTGCTGCATACGGCGGGGCTGATCGACGTGGCTGGGTTCTCGGTCGAGCCGTTCCTACCTCTCAGCATGCCGGAATTCATCGTCAACGCACTGATCAGCGCGTGCTGGGCGATCCTGATGGCCTGGCTGCTGCGTGTCACGCCCGAGCGGCGCGCGCCGTGGATCCAGGCGCTGGTGTTCGGCGGAATTGTGTTGACCGCCGCGCGCATGTTCGCTATCGATCCACTGCGCGGCATCTGGCCGGCCGGCAACATGCTCTCGCCGCTGGCGGTCGGCTTCGCGGCCAATGCGATCTGGGGCTGGGGCGCGCTGGTGTTCATGCGCGCCTTCATGTACGACGACAATTACGAGGATTGAGCGGCGCGCCGCTCCCCCGGACGCGCCACTCAATCGCGCAGATCACGCAGCGGATGCGTGTCGGCGAATCAGGGGCTCTCGAACATCGCTTTCACCGCTTTGCGTGTCAGTTCGGCCGGCGAGGCGAAACGCCAGCGCGGCGCATGATCCTTGTCGACCAGCATCGCGCGAGTTAAGGCAATGCTGATCAAGTGTCTGCATTCGTGATGTCGTCAAGCCTGCGAAGCGAATCGATCATGAGCGAAGT
>JAYFSB010000354.1:0-3022 GCA_040946865.1 Burkholderia sp. | reverse complement strand
ACAACTTCGTTCATGATCGATTCGCTTCGCAGGCTTGACGACATCACGAATGCAGACACTTGTTCAGTATTGCCTTATCTGTTCATTGGCTCCGACACCGGAGACGATCAGGCTGCTGCAATGTACAGCCTGATCGGGACGTGCAAGCTCAACAGCATCAATCCGCGCGCCTATCTGGAATACGTCCTCACCCCCCACATCACTGATTACATCATCACCCGCATCGACGAACTGCTGCCCTGGAATGTCGCGGACAAGCTGAAGTCGACTGCCATTCCTCCGTCCACTACCTGATTGCCGACTAGATCCAGATAAATCGTGCCCACGATCGCTGATCGTGGGCGCGATCTCACGTGATCTATACGAATTCCACTTGCTCATCATCTTGCCTCACGCGCGTGCGAATGGGGGATCGGGCCATGAAGGAGCAGGCTATCCACGGGCGTCTGTTCAAAAACGTTGAAGAAGTTTGTGCTGCCGGCGTCGCGTTCAAGGATCGATATAATCGCGAATGGCGTCTCGAAAAACTGGGCTTTAAGTCCCCTCTCAAAGCCCGTCAGGCAGTGCTCTTGCCACTTGCCGCCTGATCGCAAAATCGCGTCTAAACAACCGGATCCGGTACACGGCCGTCTCGGCGCAAGGGGTTGGTTCACGGATCGCTTACTGTTGAGCATGCTCGGCACACAGCAAAAAAGCCGCCCGAAGGCGGCTTCTCTAGAGGAAGGCTTACTCGGCTTCGCGGCTGGCGCGGCGACGCTCGTGCTCCTTCAGGTGGCGCTTGCGCAGACGGATCGACTGCGGTGTCACTTCGACTAGCTCGTCGTCGTCAATGAATTCAACCGCGTACTCGAGCGACATCTGGACCGGCGGCACCAGGCGCACCGCTTCGTCGGTGCCCGAGGCGCGCACGTTGGTCAGCTGCTTGCCCTTGATCGGATTGACGACAAGGTCGTTGTCGCGGCTGTGGATGCCGATGATCATGCCCTCGTAGAGCGAGTCGCCCGGCTTCACGAACATGCGACCGCGATCCTGCAGCTTCCAGAGCGCGTAGGCCACGGCCGCGCCGTCGTCCTGCGAGATTAGCACGCCGTTACGGCGCTCGCCCACCGAACCTTCCTTGACCGGCGCGTAGGAATCGAAGATGTGGCTCATCAGGCCCGTGCCGCGCGTGAGCGTCAGGAACTCGTTCTGGAAGCCGATCAGGCCCCGTGCCGAGATCTTGTACTCGAGACGCGTGCGGCTGCGGCCGTCCGAGACCATGTCGAGCATTTCGCCCTTGCGGCGTCCCAACTCTTCCATCACGCCGCCCTGATGCTCGTCCTCGACGTCGATGGTCAACAGCTCGTACGGCTCGTGCTTGACGCCGTCAACTTCCTGCAGCACCACGCGCGGACGCGACACGGCCAGCTCGTAACCTTCGCGGCGCATGTTCTCGACCAGGATGGTCAGGTGCAGTTCGCCGCGGCCCGAGACCTCGAACACGGTTTCGTCGCCGGTGTCGCGCACGCGCAGCGCGACGTTGTGGTTCAGCTCCTTCATCAGGCGATCGCGGATCTGGCGGCTCGTCACGAACTTTCCTTCACGACCGGCCAGCGGCGAAGAGTTGACCAGGAAGTTCATGGTCAGCGTCGGCTCGTCCACCGTGATCATCGGCAACGCTTCCGGCGTGTCGACGGCGCAGATCGTCGCGCCGATGCCGACATCCCCGATACCGTTGATCAGCACGATGTCGCCGGCCTCGGCCGCTTCCACCTGGACGCGCTCCAGGCCCTTGAACGACAGTACCTGATTGATCTTGCGGCTCAGCACCTCGCCTTCCGGGCCGAAGCGTATCACCACCGGCTGGCCCGGCTTGATGCGGCCGCGCGTGATGCGGCCCACGCCGATCCGGCCGACGTAGGTCGAGTAGTCGAGCGAGGTGATCTGCAGCTGCAGCTGTGCTTTCGGGTCAGCCGGGCGAACCGGCACGTGCTCGAGGATCGCCTCGAACAACGGACGCATATCGCCGTCGCGCGCCGACGAGTCGAGTGAGGCATAGCCGTTCAGGCCCGAGGCGTAGACGATCGGGAAGTCAAGCTGCTCCTCGGTCGCACCGAGTTTGTCGAACAGGTCGAAGGTCTGGTTGATCACCCAGTTGATCCGCGCGCCCGGGCGGTCGATCTTGTTGATCACCACGATCGGCTTGAGGCCCAGCGCCAACGCCTTCTTGGTCACGAAGCGGGTCTGCGGCATCGGGCCTTCCACCGCATCCACCAGCAGCAGTACCGAGTCGACCATCGACAGCACGCGCTCGACCTCGCCGCCGAAGTCAGCGTGGCCAGGGGTATCGACGATGTTGATGTGGGTGCCTTCGTACTCGACCGCGCAGTTCTTCGCGATAATCGTGATCCCGCGCTCTTTTTCGATGTCGTTTGAGTCCATAACCCGCTCGACCATCTGCTGGTTCTCGCGGAAGGTGCCGGACTGGCGCAGCAGTTGGTCGACGAGCGTGGTTTTACCGTGGTCGACGTGGGCGATGATGGCGATATTGCGAAGGGCACGGGTCATAGAAACCTGAAATCAAAACCTGATGTCGGACACGCAAAAACGCGCGCGGATGGTCGTGCCTCACGCGCGGCGCTGTGCTTCTGTGCTTATTGCATCCTGGAATGCCCGTCATTATAGCATGTCGGAATGTCGCGAACCGCGCTTTCGCTGCAGCGCACACCGACTGTCGCGCATGCGCTATCCTCCGATCGTCGCGCCCTCCCCGACCCTCTCCCTCTCCTCCACCTTTCTACGTATCGGCCCCGATTGCCGGTGCCGGCACGGCGGTTCATTATTTGCCAAGGCAATCAAGATAAGTCGCTGCGCGGCGACTAAAAACGCGGGTATGCGAAGGGGATTGGGTCGGAGGAAGCGGAGTCAGTCGTCTGGCGACCGTTGGGCATGCTAGGCAGTGTTCGCATTTACGACTGGCCCAAACGCGCAGGCAAGCGATGCAAACACGAGATAGCTCTCGGCAAGCTTGTCATATCGAGTG
>JAYFSB010000353.1:0-3024 GCA_040946865.1 Burkholderia sp. | reverse complement strand
GCCTTGCTCGGGTCATATCCACCGATCTATAACGGCTGGACCACGGGGACGGTGAACTTGATCAGCATTGCCTAAACGCTATTCGAACTCACGCTCGCCGAGATCGACCTGTCTGACATGACGAGCATTGCCGTCAACGAAACGTCCTACAAACGCGGACACAACTATCTGACGCTCGTGGCTGATGCGCTCGAATGCAAAGTCGTGTTCGTGACCGAAGGCAAGGATGCTGCGACGATCGAAGCGTTCGTCGCAAACCATGCGCAAGCATGGGGGAGAGCCCGAGTAGATCACGTCGGTCAGCATTGACATGTCGCCAGCGTTTATCAAAGGTGTCGAGACGAACCTGCCGAATGCTCGCATCACCTTCGACAAGTTCCACGTCGTCGCTCATGCGTCGAAAGCCGTGGACCCAATGCGGCGAATCGAGCAGCGAACCGATCTGGAACTCAAGGGATTGCGATGGCCACTGCTGAAGGATCACGATCTACTGCGAGGACGGCCGGGCTGAGATCAGCAACGCGCTTGCCGAGAACGCCCTACGCTGGGTCGCGCCGGACGCAAGCTATCTGTTCGTTGGCTCTGCCACCGGAGGTGAGCGGGCTGCTGCAATGTACAGCCTGATCGGGACGTGCAAGCTCAACGGCATCAATCCATGCGCCTATCTGGAATACGTCCTGACCCACATCGCTAATTACATCATCACCCGCATCGACAAGCTGCTGCCCTGGAACGTCGCGGACAAGCTGAAGTTGGCCGCCATTCCGCCGTCCACTACCTGATTGCCGACTAGATCCAGATAAATCGTGTCCACGATCTCACGTGATCCACACAAATTCCACGTGCTCACCATCTTGCCTCACGTGCGTGCGAATGGGGGACCGGCCTTGCCGAGTCGCTTACAAATCGGACAATTTATCTTATCATCCACTCGAAATTCAATAGAGGCAGAACATCCGTAACCTCGCCGCGTGAGACATCGATGTGCGTGAGTTGATTCTCCGCCTTGTCTGACAAGAGCCTTCATGTGGAAGTCCTAATCGCTTACGGCTCGTCGCAGACGCGACGGACAATCGGGCCTAGAATAGAAAATTGCAGTCGCCGTTCCCCGCCTCGCTCGCGGGCCGGCCTGGCCCGCTTTGCTGCCGCGTGCGCAGTCGCGTGGCCTTCCCTTCCGCTGAGCCCGGCGCACCGCGCCTACCCATCGATTCGCCATGACTACCGCACTCGACCAGCTGAAGCAGTACACCACCGTCGTCGCCGATACCGGTTATTTCCAGCAGCTCGCGCAGTATCAGCCCCAGGATGCGACCACCAATCCCTCGCTGATCCTGAAAGCGGTCCAGAAGGACGCCTACAAGCCGCTGCTCGAGAAAATCGTGCGCGACCACGCCGGCGAATCGACCGACGTCATCATCGATCGCCTGCTGATCGCCTTCGGCACCGAAATCCTCACGATCATCCCGGGCCGTGTGTCGACCGAAGTCGACGCGCGCCTGTCCTTCGACGTGCAAGCCTCGATAGACAAGGGCCGCAAGCTGATCCGCCTCTACGAAGCCGCCGGCATTGGCCGCGAACGCGTGCTGATCAAGCTCGCCTCGACCTGGGAAGGGATCCGCGCCGCCGAGGTTCTGCAGAAGGAAGGCATTAAGTGCAACATGACCCTGCTGTTCTCGCTGGTGCAGGCGGCCGCCTGCGCTGAGGCCGGTGCGCAGCTGATCTCGCCCTTTGTCGGCCGCATTTATGACTGGTACAAGAAACAGGCTGGCGCGAACTGGGACGAAGTCAAGAACGGCGGCGCGAACGATCCGGGCTTGCAGTCGGTGCGCCGCATCTATGCCTACTACAAGAAGTTCGGCTACCAGACCGAAGTGATGGGCGCGAGCTTCCGCACCGTCGCCCAGATCACCGAGCTGGCCGGCTGCGACCTGCTAACGATCAGCCTCGAGCTGCTGCAGAAGTTGCACGAAAGCAGCGACAAGCTCGAGCGCAAGCTGTCGCCGGACAGCGCGCCGGACGCGCCGACCGAGCGCGTGGCGATCGACGAATCCGCGTTCCGCTTCCAGCTCAACGACGATGCGATGGCCACCGAGAAGCTTGCCGAAGGCATCCGCGCTTTCGCGACCGATGCGGTCAAGCTCGAAGCCCTGATCGGGTCTTCGCGGAATCCGGAATCATGTGGGTAAAAATAAGCCATTTTTCAGATCTTGGACAGCATGCACGTGAGGATTTTCAAGGTAAACCACTGCGCGGCGACTAAAAGCGCGGGTATGCGAAGGGGATCGGGTCGGAGGAAGCGGAGTCGGTGGCCTGGCGATCGTTGAGCGTGCTAAAGTTGAAAAACAATCATTGTCTGTGCGAGGTCTGAGAAATTTTGGGCTTCAGATATCGCCGGTCGATTTCGGCAGCCGCGATGGGGCTATGCTCACCCATAAATTGCAAATGATTCTCCTTCCGGTGTGCTGTAATTAGCGCTTACAATCGTCCAGCTGAGGCTTGAGCAGGGATGCAAGCTGCGGGCAATTGCCCGCACAGCTTGTATCATGCGCCGAGTTCGATCAGCCGCGAATTGCGCCGTAACGGTTGGCGTGCACCGGAACCGGCCGGGAAGCAAGGACCGGGCCGTCCGTTGCTCGCTGGCGGCTATCGTGCGCCGCTTGCCCAGCAGCGCGCCAGTTACCTGGCAGGCCCGGGGCGCAACAATAATCCCGACCGACTGGACCCGCATGGGCCGCTGTGGGCTACGGTCGAGCGGTTGCTGCGTGAGTGGCACTCTCCCGAACAGATCGCAGGCATACTGCGAAACATGAACCCCGATGAGCCGGATTCTGCTGGCCAGTCACGAAACGATCTACACCGCGTTGTATGCCCTGCCACGCGGCCAGTCGAGTTAAGGCAATGCTGATCAAGTGTCTGCATTCGTGATATCGTCAAGCCTGCGAAGCGGATCGATCATGAACGAAGTTGTCCTGGTTTGTTGTCGGTCGTCCTGGGTGCCATTCAGATGGTCGGCGGGCCCCAGGC
>JAYFSB010000352.1:0-3029 GCA_040946865.1 Burkholderia sp. | reverse complement strand
CCAGGACGACCGACAACAAACCAGGACAACTTCGTTCATGATCGATTGGCTTCGCAGGCTTGACGACATCACGAATGTAGACACTTGATCAGCATTGCCTTAAGGGATTGCGATGGCTGCTGCTGAAGGATCGCGACCGGCTGACTGCCCGCGCGTGGCGCTATCGCGAGCAACTTTGGGAGATTCTCGATCGTAAGCAGATCAACGTCGTCAGCGAAATGCCTGAGCAGTGGTGCACGAATGTCATGCGCTTGAAGGTCGATCGGATGAAGGACGTCGCCCGCATGATCCGCAGTCATGTCGACGGCATCGTCGCCTGGACTCAGACGCGTCAGACCAACGGCTTCCTGGAAGCCATCAACGGACTCTTTTAGGCCGCCAAGCGAAAAGCGCGCGGATACACCAACCTCACGAGGACCTCTTCATGCGGGAGCCCTGATCCGACGGGCGGGCGATCACCGCTCGCGCAGGCCCACCGGAACGGGGTTGGCGCTATAATCACAGTTTGCCCCGCTTATCTGGTGCGGCGGCCGATATCCGCGCGACCGTCATGGCTGCTCACGACTACCTGAAGAAGATCCTCACTGCGCGCGTCTACGACGTGGCGGTCGAAACCGCGCTGGAACGGGCGCACAACCTGTCCGCGCGCGTGCGCAACCCAGTGTTCCTCAAGCGCGAGGACAACCAACCGGTGTTCTCATTCAAGCTGCGCGGTGCCTACAACCGCATGGCCCACCTGTCGACCGACGCGCTCGCGCGCGGCGTGATCACCGCCTCGGCCGGCAACCATGCACAGGGCGTGGCCTTCTCGGCGGCCCAGCTCGGCGTGAAAGCCGTGATCGTGGTCCCCGTCACCACCCCGCAGGTGAAGGTGGATGCGGTGCGTGCGCATGGCGGGCCGACCGTCGAGGTGATCCAGGCCGGTGAGTCTTATAGTGAAGCCTACGCGCATGCATTAAAGGTGCAGGAGGAACGCGAGCTGACCTTCGTCCACCCGTTCGACGATCCCGACGTGATCGCCGGCCAGGGCACGGTGGCGATGGAGGTGCTGCGCCAGCACCAAGGGCCAATTCACGCGATCTTCGTGCCGATCGGCGGCGGCGGGCTGGCCGCCGGCGTGGCCGCCTACGTGAAGGCGGTGCGCCCCGAGATCCGCGTGATTGGCGTGCAGACCGACGATTCCTGCGCGATGGCGCAGTCGATCGAGGCCGGCGAACGCGTCATGCTTAGCGAGGTTGGCCTGTTCTCCGACGGCACGGCGGTCAAGCTGGTCGGCGGGGAAACCTTCCGGCTCTGCAGCGAGCTGCTCGACGGGGTGATCACGGTCGATACCGATCTGCTGTGCGCGGCGATCAAGGACGTGTTCCAGGACACGCGCAGCCTGCTCGAGCCGGCCGGTGCGCTGGCCGTGGCCGGTGCCAAGCGCTATGCTGAGCGCGAGGGCATCGAGGGCCAGACGCTGATCGCGATCACCTCGGGGGCCAACATGAATTTCGACCGGATGCGCTTCGTGGCCGAGCGCGCCGAGGTGGGTGAGGCGCGCGAGGCGGTGTTCGCGGTGACTATCCACGAGGAGCGCGGCAGCTTCCGGCGCTTCTGCGAACTGGTGGGCGAGCGCAACGTGACCGAGTTCAACTACCGGATCGCCGACGAGCGCTCGGCGCATATCTTCGTCGGCGTGCAGATCCGCCGCCGTGAGGAATCGGCCGAGATCGCCGCGAATTTCGAGACGCATGGTTTTCGCACCGTCGACCTGACTGGCGACGAGCTCTCGAAGGACCACATCCGCTACATGGTGGGCGGGCGCTCGCCGCTGTCGCGCGAGGAACGGCTGTTCCGCTTCGTGTTCCCGGAGCGCCCCGGCGCACTGATGAAGTTTCTGTACTCAATGGGGCCGGACTGGAACATCAGCCTGTTCCACTACCGCAACCAGGGTGCCGACTACAGCTCGATCCTGATGGGCCTGCAGGTGCCGGCCACCGATCACGCCGGCTTCGACGCCTTCCTCGACGCACTCGGCTACCCGTTCCACGAAGAGACCGCGAACCCGGCCTACTGGCTGTTCCTGGCCTGACCACGGAGAAACGATCGATGACGCCCGAACATTCCCCGCTCGGCAAGGCCACCGCCTACAACACCGACTATGACGCGGCCCTGCTGTTCCCGATCCCGCGCGCCGGCGCGCGGGAGCAGATCGGTATCGGCACCACCTTACCCTTCTTCGGCACCGACATCTGGAATGCCTACGAGCTGTCCTGGCTGAACCGGCGCGGCAAGCCGCAGATCGCGGTGGCGACCTTCCTGGTGCCGGCCGATTCGCTGAACATCGTCGAATCGAAGTCCTTCAAGCTGTACTTGGGCTCGTTCGCGCAGACCGCCCTCGACTCGCTCGAGGCCGTGCGCGACACGCTCAAGCGCGACGTGTCGGCGGCCTGCGGCGCGAGCGTCGCCGTGCAGCTGGCTTCGCCGGCCGAGTTTCGCACGCTCAGGCTGGACGAGCTCGACGGCATCCCGCTCGACCGCCTCGACCTCGACACCGACATCTACCACCTCGATCCCTCGCTGCTGACGGCCGTGCACGAGAAATCGCCGGTCGAGGAAACCCTGGTCTCGGACCTGCTGAAGTCGAACTGCCCGGTCACCGGCCAGCCCGACTGGGGCAGCGCGCACATCCACTACGTCGGCCCGCAGATCGACCAGGCCGGGCTGCTGCGCTACCTGATCTCGTTTCGCAATCACACCGGCTTCCACGAGCAGTGCGTCGAGCGCATCTTCGTCGACATCCTGCGCGAGTGCCGGCCCGTGAAGCTGGCCGTCTACGCGCGCTACACGCGGCGTGGCGGGCTCGACATCAATCCGTTCCGCACCAACTTCAACCAGCCGATGCCGGACAACGCGCGTACCGCGCGGCAGTGACGCCGGCTGCCAAAGCGAGAGCGGCGGCAGCTGCACCTTAAGGCAATGCTGATCAAGTGTCTGCATTCGCGATGTCGTCAAGCCTGCGTAGCGAATCGATCATGAACGAAGTT
>JAYFSB010000351.1:0-3042 GCA_040946865.1 Burkholderia sp. | reverse complement strand
ATACATCAACCTCACGACCATGCACACCGTGCTGTTTCTGATCGCTGGTAAGCTCGACTTCTCGCAGATCACCCCCCCATATCGCGTAACCCACTCAAATTTCAAGAGAGCCATGAAAATTGCATTCATTGGTGGCGGCAACATGGCAGCCGCCTTGATCGGCGGCATCGTCAAGCGGGGCACCGCGGCACCCGGCGATCTTTACGTGATCGATCCCAACGCGGATACACGCACGCGCCTACGCGAGGGGCGTGGCGTGGTCACCGGCGAGACCATCGACGTCGCGATCGCCGGCTACGACGCGATCGTGCTGGCGGTCAAGCCGCAGGTGCTTAACGAGGTGGCCAAAACGCTCGCGCCGCATATCGGCCAGGCGCTGGTGATCAGCATCGCGGCCGGCATCCGTGCCACCAACCTGTCGCACTGGCTGGGCGGCTACGCGCGCATCGTGCGCACCATGCCGAACACGCCGGCGTTGGTCGGCATGGGCGTGACGGGCCTGGCCGCGCTGGCCGGGGTCGACGCGGCCGGCCGCGAACTCGCATCGGCCGTGCTCGGTGCAGTCGGCGAGACGGTCTGGTTCAACGACGAGGCACGCCTCGATGCCGTCACGGCGATCTCGGGCAGCGGTCCCGCCTACGTGTTCTATTTCATCGAGGCGCTGCAGGAAGCGGCGCGTCAGCTCGGCCTGAACGAGGAGCAGGGCCGCGCGCTGGCGGTGGCGACCTTCACCGGCACCGCACAGCTGGCCGCGCAATCCGGCGAGCCGGTCGGCGTGCTGTGCGAGCGCGTGACTTCCAAGGGTGGCACCACGGCCGCGGCGCTGGCTGTCTTCGACGCGCAGCAGCTCAAGGACAGGATCGTGAGCGGCGTGCTGGCCGCCAATGCGCGGGCCCGCGAACTCGGCGACGAACTCGGCCGCGCCTGAGCCCGGCCTCTGAATTTCGACCTCTGTTGAATTTCGAGTGGATGCTACATTTCCCGATTTGCACGGGAACGAAGGGGCGTCATGCATAGCCAAATGTTCGAATCGGCCTTGGGTATCAGCGGGTATCAGCGATCCGTGGTTTGTGAATGGCGTCGACTTCGATGCAACTGCCAAGCGATTGACGGTCAACATAGACTTCGTTGCCGGCAACCGCTTCCCGCATCCAGAGATCGTTGGCGACCATCGTGCGCACGACACCGTCATCAAACGGTATCGGAACCTAAACGTCTTCCAGCGGGACTGCCACCTCGAAGTACGCACACCTCGCGTCAAGCTGACTGATGGCCGCGTGGCACGCACGTTCTGCGGGGGTCGGCCAACGCCTGGGTGGCTGCGTCCCGCCAGGCAGCAAGCTCCTGCAGATACACACGCCGTTCTCGCGGTGCCATGCGCTGCGCGATGTCTCGTCCAGCGCGGCAGTGGTGAGCACGGTGTCCAGTCGCGATGCAGCTGTCCAGGCCCGTCCGTGGGCGGGCCTGGACAGCGACTCACTGCGCCAACGCTCCAGCGTGCTCACGTTCACGCGCGTTTCATGCTTGACATCTTCAACCGACGCGCTCTCCGGCGGCAGCAACCTTACAACCACCTTGTCCTTGAATGCCTGTCCGTACTTTGCCACTTCTCGTCCTCATTGCGCCCCGAATTTTCAGATCCTATTCTGGCGACAACTATTTTGACACGGGGAGCCTGGAAGCCATCAACGGACTCTTCCAGGCCGCCAAGCGAAAGGCGCGTGGATACACCAACTTCATGACCATGCGCACCGTGCTGTTTCTGATCGCTGGCAAGCTCGACTTCTCGAAGATCAACCTACATGTCGCCTAACCCACTCAAATTTCAAGAGAGCCTTACAACTCAGGCACCTGGGCACCGCCCGCGCGGAGATGCGCGAGGGCGCATCCGGTCCCGTCGGTGCGGCTCGCCAAAGCCGGGGAAATCCTTTATGCTAGTCACGATTGCTACCTCCCGACGGTGCCCGCCGTGTTTCGTTTCATGACCGCCAAAACCATTCGTCACTACCTGCAGTTCAAAGATTTCTCGCTGGAAGACTACGAATACGTGCTCGAACGCACGGGTATCCTGAAGCGCAAATTCAAGAACTACGAGACCTACCACCCGTTGCACGACCGCACGCTGGCGATGATTTTCGAGAAGAACTCGACGCGCACGCGGCTCTCGTTCGAGGCAGGCATCTTCCAGCTCGGCGGCCACGCGGTGTTCATGAGCACGCGCGACACGCAGCTCGGGCGCGGCGAACCGGTCGAGGATTCGGCACAGGTGATCTCGCGGATGGTCGACATCATCATGATCCGCACCTTCGGGCAGGACATCATCCAGCGCTTTGCCGACAACTCGCGCGTGCCGGTGATCAACGGCCTGACCAACGAATATCATCCCTGCCAGGTGCTGGTCGACATCTTCACCTACTATGAGCACCGCGGCCCGATCCGCGGCAAGACGGTGGCCTGGGTGGGCGATGCGAACAACATGCTCTACACCTGGATAGAGGCGGCCAAGATCCTCGGCTTCAAGCTGCGCCTGTCGACGCCGCCCGGTTATGCGCTCGACATGAAGCTGGTCGCCGCAGACAGTGCCTCGGCCTACGAGATCTGCTCGGATCCGAACGAAGCCTGCCGCGGCACCGACCTGGTCACCACCGACGTGTGGACCAGCATGGGCTTCGAGGCCGAGAACGAGGTGCGCAAGCAGGCCTTCGCCGACTGGTGCGTGAACGAAGAGATGATGGGCTTCGCCAATCCCGATGCGCTGTTTATGCACTGCCTGCCCGCCCACCGCGGCGAGGAAGTCACGGCCGGCGTGATCGACGGCCCGCAGAGCGTGGTCTGGGACGAGGCGGAGAACCGTCTGCACGTGCAGAAGGCACTGATGGAATTCCTGCTGATCGGCAAGCTCAACCACTGAGCCATGCTCGGCCGGCTCAGCAAGCAAAAGCCCCGCGATGTGGGACTTTTTGCTTCTATTGAATTTCGAGTGGGTGATAAATTGCCCGATTTGCACGTGAGCGACGGTAGTCATGCATAGCAAGTTGTTCG
>JAYFSB010000350.1:0-3051 GCA_040946865.1 Burkholderia sp. | reverse complement strand
TGCCTTGCTCGGGTCATATCCACCGATCTATAACGGCTGGACCACGGGGACGGCGGACTTGATCAGCATTGCCTTAACCACCGGGATCTGCGGCGCGTTGACTGTGACCGTCGCCAGGTAGTCTCGCGCAGCTGGTCCGAGACCGGCTTGAGCAGTGAGGAATGGAACGGTGCCGACACCGGCAGCGGGTGCATTGAAAGTTGACCGCCTCGACCATGCCGGCCGCTGCGGCTTCCGCGCAGACGGCGCACACCGTGTCGTCATCCAGGTCGAGGATCGCCGGTCATGCCGCCCTCGCCAACCGGCACCGTGTTCCGCATCGCCTGGGGGGGATCGTACCAGCGGCACCGCATCGCGGAAGGCCAGCGCGCCGGCCGCCACCAGCGCCGTGTACTCGCTGAGGCTGTGGCCCCGGCGACAATCGATGGCGCAAGAGGGCCACCCGCCTCCTCTTGCCAGGCGCGATAGCAGGCGTAGGCAGCGGTCTGCATCACCGGCTGCGTGTGGTTGGTCAGGTTGAGTTCTTCGGCCGGGGGCCCCTCGGCGATCAGCTTGCTGAGATCCTGGGCCCAGTGCATCGGACGCCTCCTGGACGGGCTCGCGCACCACGGCGAGCTCGGCGAATGCGTTGAGCATGCCGACCGCCTACGAACCCTGCCGGGGAAAACAAATGCAAATTTCATCTCGTCTTCTTGTGAAACGTTCTGACGGTGCCCCGGCTGGGCGCGCCCGCTCAATAGCAGAATACCGACGCGCCCCACGCGAAGCCGCCGCCGACGCCTTCGATCAGCACGGTCTGGCCGCGCTGGATGCGGCCGTCGCGCACCGCCGTGTCGAGCGCGAGCGGAATCGAGGCTGCCGACGTATTGCCGTGCTCGCCGACGGTGACGACCATGCACTCCTGTGGCAGCCCAAGCTTGCGGCAGGTGCTGGTCATAATACGGACATTCGCCTGGTGCGGAATCAGCCAATCGACCTGATCGGCCGTCAGGCCGGCCTTTTCCAGCGCCTCGATGGCCACCTTCTCCAGCACGTTCACGGCGAGCTTGAACACAGCCTGGCCGTCCATGTGCAGGAACGCGTTGCCCGCGATCACACCGCCGTTGACATTGCCCGGCGTACAGAGAATGTGCGAGTAGCTGCCGTCGGCGTGCAGCGCGCTGCCCAGGATGCCGGGCTCCTCGGAGGCTGACAGCACCACCGCGCCGGCACCGTCGCCGAACAGCACGCAGGTGGTCCGGTCCTTGAAATCGAGGATACGCGAGAAGGTTTCCGCCCCGATCACCAGCGCGTTGCGATGCTGGCCGCTGCGAATGAAGCTGTCGGCCGTGGCGATCGCGTAGGCGAAGCCCGAGCAGACCGCCTGCACGTCGAACGCGGCACCGCCATTGCGAATGCTGAGCTTATTCTGGAGCAGGCAGGCGGTGCTGGGGAAAACGAAATCAGGGGTGGACGTGGCGACAATGATCAGATCGATCGACTGCGGATCGATGTTGGCCGCCTCAATCGCGCGCTGCGCGGCCACCAGCGCTAGATCGCTGGTGGTGACGTCGGGATCGGCGAAATGGCGCGCATAGATGCCGGTGCGCGCCACGATCCACTCATCGCTGGTTTCGATGCCGTCCTTCGCGAGGCGCTCGGCGAGCGCCTGGTTCGTGACACGGTTGGGCGGCAAGCAGCTGCCCGTGCCAAGCACGCGGGAATAGAGAGTCGATTGGGCCATTTAAGCTTTAGAGGATAAAGCGGCAGAAGGCTCGGCCTGCCGGCCTGCAGACGGACCTGCCTGACCGGCCCCGCCCGCGTCGTGACCGCTTTCGCCAAGCGGCATCGCGTTTTCCGCCATGGCCCGGGAAAGGCGCTCCAGCACGCCATTTTTGACCGCATCATACCCGCGTTTGATAGCCCACTCAAACGCGTAGGCATCGGCTGAGCCGTGGCTCTTGATCACCAGGCTGCGCAGGCCCAGCAAGGCCGCGCCGTTGTACTGGCGATGATCCACGCGGCGCTTGAAGCGCAGCAGCACCGGCAGCGCGAGCACGGCCATCAGCTTGCTCAGCAGCGAGCGGCTGAACTCTTCCTTGATAAGGTTGGCGAGCATCTGCGCCAGGCCTTCCGAAGTCTTCAGCGCGACATTGCCGACAAAGCCGTCGCAGACGATCACGTCCACGGTACCCTTGTAGATGTCGTCGCCTTCGACGTTGCCGCAGAAGTTGAGCGTGCTGGCGCGCAGCAGTTCGCCCGCGCGCTTGATCGTGTCGTTGCCCTTGATCATTTCCTCGCCGATGTTGAGCAGGCCGATCGTCGGACGATCCTTGTCCCCAAGAGCGGCGACAAGCGCATGCCCCATTTCGGCGAATTGCAGCAGATGCTGAGGCTCGCAATCGACGTTGGCACCGAGGTCGAGCATCATCGTGTAGCCGGTCGGATTCGGCAGCGCGAACGCAATCGCCGGCCGCTCGATGCCGGGCAGCGTCTTGAGCACGTAGCGCGACACGGCCATCAGGGCACCGGTGTTGCCTGCCGAGACGCAAGCCTGCGCCTCGCCGTCCTTGACGTGGTTCAGCGCAACTCGCATCGAGGAATCTTTCTTCCGGCGCAGCGCGACTTCGACCGAGTCGTCCATTGCGACGACTTCCGTGGCCGGAACAATCGACAGCGAAGGCTCGTCGAGCGTCTTGAGTTTCTTGAGCTGGGCGCGGATCGCGGTATCGATACCGACCAGCATCAGGTGCGCATCGGGATGCGCACGCACAAACTTGACTGCCGCGGGGACGGTCACGGACGGGCCGTGGTCGCCTCCCATGCAATCGATCGTGAGCTTTACTGTCATGGAATGCGACGAATTTCTGGCACAAAAAAGCGGCAGTTGAATGCCGCCTTCTTGTTGAGCCAGGAAAGTGTCAAGCGAACCGGTCGTCACGCTGGAGAAGCCCGAAAACATGCGGGTGGCGCGATGAGTTTTTGGACACAATGAAACGGATCGTGCCGTGGGCGGCATTGTGTGCGCTGATCGAGCCGTACTACCCGAAACGTGGCAACGGACGCCCGCCG
>JAYFSB010000349.1:0-3066 GCA_040946865.1 Burkholderia sp. | reverse complement strand
AACACGGCTTGCTTTCGCCCCACCGGCGACCGCAGAAACCGCCCAACGCTCATGATGGTCGAATTACGACTGATCGATCTAATGAGATGTGGGGCACCGGTGGTACCAAGGTTCAAACCGTCGATGAGGGTCTGGTCTGGATCTTCGCTGCGGTCGATCATTGCGACGCAGCGTGCCTGGGCATCCACGTCACCAAGGTGGAGGACCGCTTTGCCGCACTGGAGCCAATCGGCCAAGGGGGGTGCACGAGCAGTTCGGATCGGTCGAAACTGACTCCGGCTGCGAATTGTCCCTGTGAATGGGATCACGGCTCGTAGTACACGTCGGACGACTGCCGTGCCCAGATCAAGTTCTGGGGGATTACGCCGAGCTACGCCTTCGTTGCCGAGCCACAGACCAACGGCGTCGCGTTCAAGCGATAGAGACAATCGCGAATGGCGTCTCGAAAAAACTGGGCTTCAAGTCCCCCCTCGAAGCCCGTCAGACAGCGCTTTTGCCACTTGCCTCCTGATCACAAAATCGTGTCTAAACAACCGGATCCGGTGCGGGATGGCGGCCACGCGCGCGCCGATGCGCTGGTCGCATTCAATGACTTCGTCGATAGCAATTCGGCAAAGTACCCGAAGGTGACCGAAAAACTGATCGAAGCTCGCGACGAGCTGCTGGCGTTCTACGACTTCCCAGCCGAGCCCTGGCAGCATCTGCGCACGACCAACCCGATCGAGTCGACGTTCGCGCCGGTGCGGCATCGGACCAAACGCACGCGCAACTGCGTGTCGCGTGCGGCGTTTCTCGGTCTGGCGTTCAAGCTGATCGAGTCGGCCGAACAGTCGTGGTGCAGGATTCGGGTGCCGGAGAGCTCGGTGATCGCGTTTAAAGACCGCGTTCCGGTGACCAATAGCACAGACAGCGGCTCAGCAACTGTTGGCCACCTGATCAGGCCGCCGCGCTAGATCAGGAGCTGCCGCGTATCGATCGTGCTCTGTACATCGGGCATCGCGAAGCCAGGATTCATCTAGTTCATCTTGTTTTGGACCTTGTTATCACGCGACGCACCGCTGATGGTGCACGCGCCTCCGCTCGGAAGCGGGGAGTCGGAAAAGCAACATGGGCCCGCAGGCCCTGTGTTCGGTTCCGGAGATACGGGATCGAAGCCCGGCCGTGCGGTGCCGCAATCCTCAGGCTACGCGCTTCGCCTGGTCGGCGACGTTATCGGCCTGGCTGAGGAAGTACTCGCGGATCGACTTCGTGATACCGGCGGCGTCGAGGCCGCACAGCGACAGCAGCTTGGCCGGGTCGCCGTGATCGATGAAGCGGTCGGGCAGGCCCAATTGCAGCACCGGCCGGATCACCCCACCTTCCATCAGGGCTTCCACGCAGGCCGAACCCGCGCCGCCCTGGATGCAGCCTTCTTCGACCGTGACGAGGTAGTCGTGCGTCTGCGCAAGTTTGCGGACCAGCTCGGCGTCGATCGGCTTCACGAAACGCATGTTGGCGACCGTGGCATCGAGTTCCTCAGTGGCGGCCAGCGACAGTGCGACCATCGTGCCGAAGGCCAGGATCGCAACGCGCTTGCCTTCCGGCTGTGCCGAACAGCGACGCACCTCGCCCTTGCCGACCGGGATCGCCGTCATCGCCTTGACGGTCGGCACGCCGATACCGGTGCCGCGCGGATAACGCACGGCAGTCGGATTCGACTGTTGGACCGCCGTGTAGAGCATCTGACGGCATTCATCTTCGTCCGACGCGGCCATCACCGTCATGTTTGGGATGCAGCGCAGGAAGGCCAGGTCGTAGGCACCCGCGTGGGTCGCGCCGTCGGCACCGACCAGGCCGGCGCGGTCGATCGCGAACACCACTGGCAGGTTCTGCAACGCCACGTCGTGGATCAGCTGGTCATAGGCGCGCTGCAGAAAGGTCGAGTAGATTGCGACCACCGGCTTGAGGCCCTCGGTCGCTATGCCGCCGGCAAAGGTCACCGCGTGCTGCTCGGCGATGCCGACATCGTAGTAGCGATCCTTGAAGCGCTTCTCGAACTCGACCATGCCCGAGCCCTCTCGCATCGCCGGCGTGATGCCGACCACGCGCGCGTCGAGTTCGGCTATATCGCACAACCACTCGCTGAACACCTGGGTGTAGGTCTTCTTGGCGGGCGCGGTCGAGGACTTGATGCCTTCGGCCGGATTGAACGTGCCGGGGCCGTGGTAGAGCACCGGATCGGCCTCGGCGAGCTTGTAGCCCTGGCCTTTCTTAGTGACCACGTGCAGGAACTGCGGACCGCGCAGCCCCTTAATGTTCTGCAGCGTCGGGATTAGCGAGTCGAGGTCGTGACCGTTGATCGGGCCGATATAGTTGAAGCCGAATTCCTCGAACAGCGTGGCCGGCACCACCATGCCCTTGGCATGCTCCTCGAGTTTGCGCGCGAGTTCGAGCACCGGCGGCGCGACTCTGAGTACCTTCTCCACGCCGGCGCGGGCTGCCGCGTAGAAACGGCCCGACATCAGGCGCGCCAGGTGACGGTTCAGCGCGCCGACCGGCGGCGAGATCGACATGTCGTTGTCGTTGAGGATCACCAGCAGCTTGGCATCCTCGGACACGCCGGCATTGTTCATCGCCTCGAAGGCCATTCCGGCCGTCATTGCGCCGTCGCCGATCACGGCGATCGAGAAGCGGTCGTCGCCGTTTAGCTGGCTGCCAATCGCCATGCCGAGCGCGGCCGAGATCGAGGTGCTCGAATGGGCGGTGCCGAAGGTGTCGTAAACCGATTCTGAGCGACGCGGGAAACCCGAGATCCCGTCGAACTGGCGCAGCGAGCTCATCTGGTCGCGGCGGCCCGTCAAGATCTTGTGCGGATAGGTCTGGTGACCGACATCCCACACGATGCGATCGTTCGGCGTATTGAAGACGTAGTGCAGTGCAATCGTCAGTTCGACCGTGCCGAGATTGGACGACAAATGACCACCCGTCTTCGACACGCTGTCGAGCACGAACGAACGCAGCTCGTCGGCGAGCGGTTGCAGTTGGCGACGATCGAGGCGGCGCAGGTCCGCGGGGTCGTCGATGGTT
>JAYFSB010000348.1:0-3067 GCA_040946865.1 Burkholderia sp. | reverse complement strand
GCGCGCACGCGCGCGATTGCTATGCGACGCCGGAACTCAGGACTATGGTTCGGGCGTCCTTTGCGACTACCCGGCTTTTCTGTGTCTAACCGAAAATGATGGACACCACTTTGGCGTCGATCTTTGCTGGCGTCTACGACGGCCATGCCGAATCGCTTACGGGGGGGCCCGACAAGCCGCGCGACGCCATGGTCGCCTCGTCGTCGGGCCGCCGGCCGAGCATCGTCGCTTGGTTCGCGCGCCGCCGCCCCTCGCTTCAGTCTGTCGCGGCCCCCACGGCGGCCGCTGCCTTGGCAATCTGCTTGCGCACCATGCCCAGGTACCAGCGATAAGGTAGCCAGCGCTTGAGCCGCCACGCGATGCGCGTGGCGGGATGCGTGAGGATGTGCGTATCGCCGCGCGCCAGGCCGGCATGGATCAGTTCGGCCACTTCTTCCGGCCCGAGCCTGGCCTGCTCCACCAGGTTGCGCGTGAGCTGCCCGATCTGCGCATTGCTGGCGCGCATGTTGCGGGCCAGGTCGGTGCGGAAATAGGCGGGACAGGCCACGCTGACCTGTATGCCACTGTCGTGCAACTCGAGCTGCAGTGTTTCGGACAAGGCGATCACTGCGGCCTTGGTAGCGTTGTAGCCGCCAGATCCAGGCATGTATAGCAGGCCCGCGATCGAGGCCACGTTCAGCAGCTTGCCGCCGCCTTGCGCCTGAAGCAAGGGGATGAAGGCCTTGCAGCCACGTACCACGCCGAGCAGGTTGATGTCCACCGCCCATTGCCAGTCTTCCAGCGAGGATTCGGTGATGCCGCCGATCTGCGCCACGCCGGCATTGTTGATCACGATATCCACGCCGCCCCATTGCGTGCGAAACCAGTTCGCGGCCTCGTGAAGCTCGGGCTCTCGGGTTACGTCACAATGCAGGTAATGGGCGGTGGCCCCTTCGACCAGCAAGGCCTCCACGGTTTGCTGCCCGGCAGCGTCGTCGACGTCGCCGATGCACACGCTCGCGCCGTCGCGCGCGTAACGTTGCGCCAGTGCGCAGCCCAGGCCGGAAGCGCCGCCGGTGATAAACACTCTGGTGCCCATACGGATTGCCTCTTGTGTTGTTTCGATGAGATGAAAGCCGGCCGGAGGGCCATCCCGCGCCGTCCCTGCCCGTTTCTTTTCTATGTCTAAGCAGTGTTCACATTTACGACTGACCCAAACGCGCCGGCAAGCGATGCAAACACAAGATAGCTTTCGGCAAGCTTGTCATCATATCGAGTGGAGACGCGGCGAACATGCTCAATGCGATTGAAGAACCGTTCGACCAGGTTGCGTGTACGGTAGAGCACACGGTTGTAGCGGTGTTTTGTCTTGCGATTCGAACGCGAGGGAATCACGACTTTTGCACGGCTGGCCCAAATTCGTTGCACGAAGTGGTCAGCATCGTAGCCCTTGTCTGCGATAACTGCTCTGGTGCGCAGATGCTCGACTAATTGCGCCGCGCACGCGATATCGGCGACCTGTCCTTCAGTGACGATCAGTCGCAACGGGCGACCCTCCGAATCCACCGCCAAATGCAGTTTGGCCTCAGTCCGCCTCGGGAACGTCCGAGAGCGCTTGCGGCCCGCTTTTTTTAAGCGCCCCGGCCCAAATGCTGGTGCGCTCGCACGATCGTCGAATCGATAAAGATGTGCTCGATTTCCATCTCGCCTGCCAAAGCATTCGCCACCCGCGGCCAGACACCCTGGCTTCGCCGGCGCGAGAAACGGATATATACCGTATGCCATCGGCCGAATTCCGCGGGAAGATCGCGCCATGGACTGCCAGTTCGGGCAATCCATGGCACCGCTTCGAGGAAACCAGCGATTGTTGGATGCCGTTCGGCCACGGTCACCTATCCTTGCCCGGCAGGATAGCTTGGACTTTGTTCCATATTTCGTCGCTCAGTAACGTTCGTATCATACTGTCTCGTTACGCAACAAAAGACAGAATGTAAACACATTTTTTCAAATGTAAACCTACCCTAGGCGTTCGTGACCTGAGCCGTCTCGTCCGTCCCGGACAGGTTCGGGCGATAGAACGCGAGCGAGCCTCGGGAAGACGGTTTCAAGGCGAATTGATCCAGGCAGGCAAGCACGCCCGGTTCGATGCCGAGGTCGGCGAAGAACGGATGTGCGTGGATCCGCAGTTCCATGGCATCGGTCATCGGCTGGCTCAGGCCTTTGCCGCTGAAGATGTAGTTGGCGCGATGGATGCCGCGCTCGGCGTCGTGCATCACGTCCTGGCCGATACGGCGGAACTCGCCATATTCCAGTTCGCGATCGAGCTGGCGGCAACTAAGGATCGGGCCGTCGGCATCGCGCACGCTGGCCGTCAGGGCCGCGGGATCGATCTCGAACGCCAGCGCGGCCGGATCGATCACGCTGTAGCCGGTATCCTTGCACAGGTCGACATAACCGCGCGCCGTCGACGCCACCTTGAGCACGTGGATCGCGACGCTAGCCTGCGGCAGGTCGGCCTCGAATTCGCTGTTGTCGAGATTGACCAGCACGCCGATGTCGATCTCGTGATTCGCGGGCAGGTCCGCCTGGTCGCCGCCTTGCAGGAAATTCACCACGTTCAACGTCAGGATTGCGATGCCGGACGGCACCAGGATCGGTTCGATGCCGGCAGGCAGGAGGGGTTTGATCGAAGCCGGCGGCACCTCGAGCAGGAAGAATGCACCCCAGTCCAGATAGATGGTCGATCGATAAGCCATGGATTGCTATATGAACGCGTTCCGTTTGCAACAGTTTTCGTGTATTCAGACAGACAGGATGGGCGGCAGCTCTATACAACCCATACAGGTTTAGCGAGTCCCGGTCCTACCTGGCTTGTCATCACACTCGATTTCTGCGCAACCTTTCGACGTTCAACCTGTGTTAAATGTTGGTCTTCTACCTCGCGTGTGCCGTTCAGACTGACTTCACGCTAACGTAGTCTTTCCGGTACGGCCGGTCATGAGCGAGCACCACCCATATCGTACGTGCCATCTTGTGTTGGCCAGTGCAACGATCATCACATTCGCTGGCCGTCTCTTCTTTACCTGCT
>JAYFSB010000347.1:0-3074 GCA_040946865.1 Burkholderia sp. | reverse complement strand
ACTTCGTTCATGATCGATTCGCTACGCAGGCTTGACGACATCGTGAATGCAGACACTTGATCAGCATTGCCTTAACTGACTTCCCTGTTCCATTGATCCCCAGACCCCAACCACGGATCGCTGATACCCGAAGCCGTCTCGAACAACTGCTATGCATGACTACCGCCACTCACGTGCAAATCGGGCAATTTACCACCCACTCGAAATTCAGCAGAGGCCGCAAAAGCTTGCGGCTAGAAGTGTCCGGCCGAACTGTTCATGCCCGAATCGTTCGATGTTCATCAGAATCATCATGAAATCGTTGCCTTTGGGGATGCCCTTCGGGCGCAGCGGGCTTCTGTTGCACTTCAACCTTGAAACCACCGTTCGGAAAATCGGTCAGGAGGCGCGCGGCGTGCCGTAGTCGCGCGCGCCGAAGATCGCGGTACCGACGCGCACGATGGTGGCACCCTCGAGCACGGCCGTCTCGAGATCGGCCGACATCCCCATCGACAGCGTATCGAGTGCGAGGCCCTCGACCTTGAGCCTGTCGAACAGCTCGCGCAGCAGCCGGTGCGGCACGCGCTGCACTTCGCGTTCGCCGGCCGGCTTGGGGATCGTCATCAGGCCGCGCAGCCGCAGCGTGGGCAACACGGCCACCTCGCGCGCCAGCACGGCCACGTCAGCCGGCGCGACGCCGCTCTTGCTGGCTTCGCCGCTTACGTTGACCTGCACGCAGACATTGAGCGGCGGCAGGTGCGCGGGACGCTGCTCGGCCAGGCGTTGCGCGATCTTGAACCGGTCGACCGAATGCACCCAGTCGAACTGCTCGGCCACCGGGCGCGTCTTGTTCGATTGCAGCGGTCCGATGAAGTGCCAGTCGAGCCAGGCGCGCAGCTCGGCGAGGGCGGCGATCTTGTCGAGCGCCTCCTGCACGTAGTTCTCGCCGAACGCACACTGGCCGGCCGCATGCGCCTCGCGCACGGCTTCGGCTGGAAAGGTCTTCGACACCGCGAGCAGCGCCACCTGGCCCGGCGCGCGGCCGGCGGAGCGAGTCGCGTCGTCGATGCGACAGTGAACGGAGGCGAGGCTGGCGGCGAGATCGGACATACGCGTGGCAAGGCGGACGATGAACGGTGAGGCCGTGCAGGGCGCGGCGTGCTTCATTATACGGGGCTCGCCTCGCGGCCGGAGAGATGGAGCGGAAACCGGAACAGGGCGTCGCGGTGCCGCTCTGCAGGTGAGCGATGCAGCCGATGTTGCCGGACACGATCAGTTGCGGATCGAGCTCGCCGAGCCGGAGTTATTGTCGAAAGTGGTGTACGGCTGGCAGACGGAATGTTGAGAAGGCGGTGGCGGTTTAGCTGAGAATGTTGCGTGTCAGAAGCACAACCAGCGAACCTAGCGGGAGCCGGAACCGGCTACCATGAAAAAGTACCATTGTTGAATTTCGAGTGGGTGGTAAATTGCTCGATTTGCACGTGAGCGATGGTAGTCATGCATAGCAAGTTGTTCGAGACGGCTTTGGGTATCAGCGATCCGTGGTTCATGAACGGCATCGATTTGGCTCTTTTGAAATTTGAGTAGGTTACGGAACATGTGGGTTGATCTTCGAGAAGTCGAGCTTACCGGCGCTCAGAAACAGCACGGTGCGCATGGTCGTGAGGTTGGTGTATCCGCGCGTTTTTCACTTGGCGGCCTAAAAGAGTCCGTTGATGGCTTCCAGGAAGCCGTTGGTCTGACGCGTCTGAGTCCAGGCGACGATGCCGTCGACATGACTGTGAATTATGCGGGCAACGTCCTTCATCGGATCGACCTTCGAGCGCATGACGTTCGTGCACCACTGCTCGAGCATGTCGCTGACGACGTTGATCGGCTTGCGATCGAGACTCTCCCGAAGTTGCTCGCGATAGCGCCACGCGCGGGCGGTCCGCTTGGGCGTGACGTTCACGATCACGGCATCGAAATCGGCGCGTTGCGCGGCGGTCAGCCGGTCGCGATCCTTCAGCAGCGACCATCGCAATCCCTTGAGTTCCAGATCGGTTCGCTGCTCGATTCACCGTATTGGGTCCACGGCTTTCGATGCATGAGCGACGACGTGGAACTTGTCGAAGGTGATGCGAGCATTCGGCAGGTTTGTCTCGATGCCTTTGATGAACGCGGGCGACATGTCAATGCTGACCGACGTGATCTGCTCGGGCTCTCCCCAATGCTCGCGCAGGCTTGCGACGAACGCTTCGATCGTCGCAGCATCCTTGCCTTGGGTCACGAACACGACTTTGCGTTCGAGCGCATCAGCCACGAGCGTCAGGCAGTTGTGTCCACGCTGGCAGGACGTTTCGTCGACGGCAATGCTCGTCATGTCGGACAGGTCGATCTCGGCGGGTGCGAGTTCAACATAGCGTTTGCAAGTGGCGTTCACCCGATGCCAGGACTTGCCGACGGTACAGGCGACTGCGGTGAACGACATCTGCTAGGCGAGCATCAGCACCATTGCCTCGAACAGCAGCGTGAAGCCATTGAGTTTGTGTCGGTCCACTCGGGCTCGACGAGCGCCACGCGGCCGTCAGGCAGCTTGATGCGAGGCGTACGCACTTCGAGAAAGCAGTCGTGCTGGAAGACGTTCAAGTGTCGTCAGTGCTTGACAACGGTGTCATGCACGGGATGACCGCCGTCAATCTCTGGATGCGGGAAGCGACTGCCGGCAACGAAATCGATGTTGACCGTCAACCGCTTCGCAGTCGCGTCGAAATCGATGCCGTTCACGAACCACGGATCGCTGATACCCAAAGCCGTCTCGAACAACTGCTATGCATGACTACCGTCACTCACGTGCAAATCGGGCAATGTAGCATCCACTCGAAATTCAATAGAGGCTGCAAGTTTGGTGCTCAGTCCGCCTCGGGAACGTCCAAGCGCTTGCGGCCCACTTTTTTTAAGGCCCCGGCCAAATGCTGGTGCGCTCGCACGAGTGTCGAATCGATAAGGATGTGCTCGATTTCCATCTCGCCTGCCAAGGCATTCGCCACCCGCGGCCAGACACCCTGGCTTCGCCAGCGCGAGAAACGGATATATACCGTATGCCATCGACCGAA
>JAYFSB010000346.1:0-3083 GCA_040946865.1 Burkholderia sp. | reverse complement strand
ATCGCGCGCCTTCTGTTCATTCTTCGTCGAACCCGATGCCCCGATCAACGTGGCATCGACGATCGTGCCGCGACTGAACTTCATACCGCTAGCCTGCAGCACCCGGCCCATCCCTGCAAAGATTGCCTCGCCGAGCTTGTGTTTCTCGAGCAGGCGTCGGAATTTGAGTATCGTTGTCGCATCCGGCACCGCTTCACGGCCCAAGTCAATGCCCACGAAGCGGCGCAGACTCGTGCTGTCGTACAGCGCTTCCTCGCAGGCAAGGTCGGCCAGATTGAATCAGCTGAATGAAATGAATCCGCAGCATGCGCTCCAGGCCAACCGACGGGCGTCCGTTGCCCCGTTTCAGGTAGTACGGCTCGATCAGCGCACACAATGCCGTCCACGGCACGATCCGTTCCATCGTGTCCAGCAACTCATCGCGCCGCGTACGTTTGCGCTTCGTTTCGAAGACTGCACCCTCGTCAGCCGCCACCGCCACCGTTGGCTGTTTCATTCTCGTTTGCCTTGCTCGGGTCATATCCACCGAGCTATAACGGCTGGACCACGGGGACGGTGGACTTGATCAGCATTGCCTTAAGGCGATTGAAGAACTGTTCGACCACGGTAGAGCACACGGTTGTAGCGGCGTTTTGTCTTGCGATTCGAACGTGGGGGAATCACGACCTTTGCACGAGTGGCCCGAATTCGTTGTACGAAGTGGTCAGCATCGTAGCCCTTGTCTGCGATAACCGCTCCGGTGCGCAGATGCTCGACCCGTTGCGCAGCGCACGAGATGTCGGCGACCTGTCCTTCAGTGACGATCAGTCGCAACGGGCGACCCTTCGAATTCACCGCCAAATGTAGTTTGGTCTCAGTCCGCCTCAGGAACGTCCGAGCGCTTGCGGCCCACTTTTTTAAGGCCCCAGCCGAATGCTGGGGCGCTCGCACGATCGTCGAATCGATAAGAATGTGCTCGATTTCCGTCTCGCCTGCCAAAGCATTCGCCACCCGCGGCCAGACACCCTGGCTTTGCCAGCGCGAGAAACGGATATATACCGTATGCCATCGGCCGGACTCCGCGGGAAGATCGCGCCATGGACTGCCAGTTCAGGCAATCCACCGCACCGCTTCGAGGAACCAGCGATTATTGGGTGCCGTTCGGCCACAGTCGCTTTCAAATATAAACAGACTCTAGCGCGGCGATTCCCCAGCCGAACGAGCCATCCTCGTTGGCGCACGCCAAGCGCGCCAACGATTCATCCTGCACCTTGCGCGTGAAGCCCTATTCGGCCGGCCCGCGCACTCGTCGGCGAAGCTGCCCATCAGGTAGCCCTTGTTGTAGGCGTCCTTGAGGGGCTGTCGAGGAACATGTGGTCGAGCCACCTTGCCGTGGTCCATGCGCATCCCGCCGCGCGCTTTGAGCAGCAAGTAGCATTGGTCATGCTCTTCATGCCGTCTACCACGATCACCACCGGATCATGTTCAGCATTGGTCATGTTTCGTCTCCTTGAGTGTCTTCGCGATCTGTTCCGCGACGCCGGCCAGCTGCGCCGCGTCAGCCGCGACCATGTCGTTGTCGTCGCTCGAGCTGGCGCGCCCGGCCGAGAGCGTCTCGACGCAGCGCTGGTGAACGCTGGCCAGTTCGTCGGCCGCCGAGACGGCCATACCGAGGTTGCGCATGCGGCCGTCGTGCACGCCGTAGACCAGGCCGTGCACGGTGAGCGGCTGGCCGCGCGTCCAGGCATCGTTGACGATGGTGGTGCGGCACACGTTGACTACCTGCTCGATCGCGTTCAGCTCGATCAGGCGGCGGTAGCGCGCCTCGCCCACCGGCCACTGGTCTAGCAGCTTGGCGTGCTTGTCGCGCACGTCCTGCACGTGGTGTAGCCAGTTGTCGGCCAGCCCGACGCGGCGGTTGGTGAGCGCGGCGTTCACGCCCGAGCAGCCATAGTGGCCGACCACCATGATGTGCTTGACCTTCAGGATGTCAACCGCGAATTGCAGCACCGACAGGCAGTTGAGGTCGGTGTGCACCACCACGTTGGCAATGTTGCGGTGAACGAACACCTCGCCCGGCGGCAGGCCGATGATCTGGTTGGCGGGCACGCGCGAATCGGAGCAGCCGATCCACAGATATTCGAGCGCCTGCTGGTCCTTCAGGCGTTCGAAGAATTGCGGGTCGTCGGCGAGCTTACGTTTGACCCAGGCATCGTTATTCTCGAACAGGTGAGCGAGCGGGTGATCATTGGTATTCATCGCGAGGTCCGTTTGGTCTGTTGCGTTCGATTGATCGATTGAATCGGTGAAAGGGAAATTTGGTCCCGTGCCCGCGTTCAGGCGGCACACTTCACGTCGGCGGGCCGCGCGTAGCGATCCGAGTAGCGCGCGAAAGCGCAGGGACGGGTCATACGGAATTCAGGCTGATGGTAGAAAGTGCGTAAGCGACTCGGCATGGCCGTCGTAGACGCCAGCAAAGATCGACGCCAAAGTGGTGTCCATCACTTCGAAAATGATGGACACCACTTTGTTGCCTCTGTTGAATTTCGAGTGGGTGATAAATTGCCCGATTTGCACGTGAGCGACGGTAATCATGCATAGCAAGTTGTTCAAGATGGCTTTGGGTATCAGCGATTCGTGGTTCGTGAACGACATCGATTTCGATGCGGCTGCGAAGCGGTTGACGGTCAACATCGATTTCGTTACCGGCAGGCGCTTCCCGCATCCGGAGATCGCCGGCGGCCATCCCCTGGACGACACCGTTGTCAAGCGCTGCCGGCACTTGAACTTCTTCCAGCACGACTGCTTTCTCGAAGTGCACACGCCTCGCATCAAGCTGCCTGACGGCCACATGGCGCTCGTCGAGCCCGAGTGGGCCGGCAGCAAGCTTATAAGGGCTTCACGCTGCTGTTCGAGGCCATGGTTCTAGGCAGTGTTCATATTTACGACTAGCCCAAACGCGCAGGCAAGCAATGCAAACATGAGATTGCTCTCGGCAAGCTTGTCATATCGAGTGGAGACACGGCAAACATGCTTAAGGCAATGCTGATCAAGTTCACCGTCCCCGTGGTTCAGCCGTTATAGATCGGTGGATATGACCCGAG
>JAYFSB010000345.1:0-3094 GCA_040946865.1 Burkholderia sp. | reverse complement strand
AACTTCGTTCATGATCGATTCGCTTCGCAGGCTTGACGACATCGCGAATGCAGACACTTGATCAGCATTGCCTAAACGTTATGTCGAACTCGCGCTCGCCGAGCTCGACCTGTCCGACATGACGAGCATTGTCGTCGACGAAACGTCCTACCAGCGCCGACACAACTACCTGACATGCTCGTGACTGATGCGCTCGAACGCAAAGTCGTGTTCATGACCGAAGGCAAGGATGCTGCGCCGATCGAAGCGTTCGTCGCAAGCCTGCGCGAGCATGGGGGAGAACCTGAGCAGATCACGTCGGTCAGCATTGACATGTCGCCCGCGTTCATCAAAGGCGTCGAGGCGAACCTGCCGAATGCTCGCATCACCTTCGACAAGTTCCAGGTCGTCGCTCATGCGTTGAAAGTCGTGTACCCAATACGGCGAATTGAGCAGCGAACCGATCCAGAACTCAAGGGATTGCGATGGCCGCCGCTGAAGGATCGCGGCTGGCGACTCAATCCTGCCTCAGTCCTCGCCGCCGCGCCGTATGCGCTGGCGCAGCTCGCTCAACTGTGTCTCGACGAGGAGCGCGTCGACCGCCTCCGGGCATTCGTCGAGGTACATCTCGAGATCCTCGAGCGCAGGCCGCAGGTAGTCGAGCTGCGCATAGGCGAAACCACGGTCGCGCACCTCGTCGAGCTGGCCAGGCAGCAGCAGCACCAGCCGCTGCTGGACCGCCAGCAGGCGTTGCCAGCGTTCGGTCTGCAGGTAGATCGCCTTCAGGTTGTTGAGCATGCGCGCCAGCACCTCGCGGCTGGTGGCCGGCCGCAGCAGCGCGTGCAGCGTGCTGGTCATGGTCTGCTCGGGGTAGGCGACATAGGGCTCGAGCATCTCGATTAGGTCCGATTCGGACAGCGAACGGCCGGTGGTCGGGTCGATCACAGCATCGCCGTCGGGCAGGGTCGCGCGCAGCAGGAAATGGCCGGGAAACGACACGCCGCGCACCGACAGCCCGATCTGCCCAGCCAGCTCTAGGTAGACCACCGCCAGCGAGATCGGGATCCCGCGGCGGCGCCTGGCCACTATGTTTAGGTAGCTATTGTCGGGATCGTAATAATCGTTGTGGTTGCAGGCGAAGCCGAGCTCGCGGAAGAAGAAATCGTTGAGTGCATCGACCTTGTCGAGCTCGCTCGTCTCGGCACCAACGCGCCGGCGAAAGCGCAGCACCAGCGCGTCGAACTCGGCCAGCACGGCCTGCATGTCGAGGTCCGGATAGGCATCCTGCGCGAGCGAAAGCGCGGCCTCGGTCAGCAGCAGGCTGTCGTCCTCGGCCACCAGGTTACTGAAGAAATCGAGTATTCGGGTCATGTGGTGTTCGTCATTTGGCGCGACGGCGGAAATACGCGTACTTGAAGCCCATCAGCCACAACATACCGAAATATAGCGCGGCGAACAGGATCAGGCTCGCAGCCGTCAACGCGATGCGCGCCAGCGGCTCGGCGCGCATCCCGGTCCAGTCGAAGCTGATCGCGAACCAGTGCATCACGCCGGCCAGCACCAGCGAGGCACCGAGCAACTGCAGGAAGAAACGTAACCACCCCGGCGAGGGCTGGTAGATGCCGCGCCGGCGCAGCCCGATGAACAGCAGCAGCGAATTGAGCGAGGCACCCACGCCGATGCTGAGCATTAGACCCGCATGGCCGAGAATCGGCACGAACAGATAGTTCGACAGCTGGGTGACGACCAGCACCACGATCGCGATCTTCACCGGTGTCTTGATGTCCTGCTTGGCATAAAAGCCTGGCGCGAGGATCTTAATCAGGATAATGCCGACCAGGCCGATGCCGTATGCGGCCAGCGCGCGCGCCACCATCTCCACCGTGTGCGCATCGAACTTGCCGTAGTTGAACAACGTAGCGGTGAGCGGCTCAGCGAATACCAACAGGCCCAGCGCGCTCGGCGCGGCGAGCAGGAAGGTCACACGCAGGCCCCAGTCGAGCAGGGCCGAATACTCGGTCGCGTCGGCGTCGACGTGCGCCTTCGACAGGCTTGGCAGCAGGATCGTACCGAGCGCCACGCCGAGCAGCGCAGTCGGGAACTCCATCAGGCGGTCGGCGTAGTTGATCCAGGATACCGCGCCCTGCCCGAGCCACGAGGCGATATTGGTGTTGATGATCAGCGAGATCTGTGCCACCGAGACCGCGAAAGTGGCCGGCACCATCTTGGCCAGCACCCGCTTGACGCCCGGATGAGCCAGCGCGCGCCAGGGGTTCAGGCCAATGCGCGGCACCATGTCGATGCTTTTCAGGCCCAGCCACTGCACCACGAACTGCAGCAGGCCGCCGACGATCACGGCCCAGGTCAGCGCATAGACCGGCATCTTCAGATGCGGCGCGACGAAGGCGGTCGCGCCGATGAACGAGACGTTTAGCAGCACCGGCGCGAAGGCTGGCAGCGAGAAGTTCTTGTAGGTGTTGAGCACGCCCGAGGCCAGCGTGTTCAGCGAGATGAAGATGATGTACGGGAACATGATCCGCGTCATCGTCACCACCAGTGGGAAGACCTGGTCATCGGCGCGCAGGCCCGAGGCCACCGCGTAGACTACCCAATCCGCACCGGCCACCCCGGCCAGCGACAGCAGCGCGAGCGCCCAGGCCAGCACGGTGGACATCGCGTCGACGAGCGCCTTGGTCGCGTCGTGCCCCTTCTGGTTCTTGAACTCGGCGAGGATCGGCACGAAGGCCTGCGAGAACGCACCCTCGGCCGACAGCCGGCGCAGCAGGTTCGGGATGCGGAACGCGACGTAGAAGGCGTCGGTATATTGGCTGGCACCGAACGCTCGCGCGATCAGCGTCTCACGGGCCAGACCGGTCACGCGCGATAAGAGCGTGAAGCCGCTGACTGTCAGCAGGGCTCGGAATAGATTCATGGAGCGCTTATTATACGGGGGCCCGTTGGGTTTCGCCCCTCGCGGCGGAAAAAGCCGCCGCTGCGGCAGCGTGCCGGCGAGGCGACGCCATCGTTAGGTTCTGTTTAGGCAATGCTGATCAAGTTCACCGTCCCCGTGGTTCAGCCGTTATAGATCGGTGGATATGACCCGAGCAAGGCAAAC
>JAYFSB010000344.1:0-3099 GCA_040946865.1 Burkholderia sp. | reverse complement strand
CAACTTCGTTCATGATCGATTCGCTTCACAGGCTTGACGACATCACGAATGCAGACACTTGATCAGCATTGCCTTAACGAGATGTGGGGCACCGGTGGCACCAAGGTTCAAACCGTCGATGAGGGCCTGATCTGGATCTTCGCTGCGGTCGATCATTGCGCCGCAGCGTGCCTGGGCATCCACGTCACCAAGGTGGGCGACCGCTTTGCCGCACTGAAGCCAATCAGCCAAGGGGTGCACGAGCAGTTCGGATCGGTCGAAACTGACGCGGGCCGCAGACTGTCCCTGCGAATGGATCACGGCTCGCAAGTACACGTCAGACGACTTCCGTGCCCAGATCAAGTTCTGGGGGATTACGCCAAGCTACGCTTACGTTGCCGAGCCGCAGACCAACGGCGTCGCCGAGCGTTTCAATCGGGCCATGAAGGAGCCCGCTATCCACGGGCGTCTGTTCAAAAACGTTGAAGAAGTTCGTGCTGCCGGCGTCGCGTTCAAGGATCGATACAATCGCGAATGGCGTCTCGAAAAACTAGGCTTCAAGTCCCCCTCGAAGCTCGTCAGGCAGCGCTTTTGACACTTGCCGCCTGATCGCAAAATCGTGTCTAAACAACCGGATCCGGTACAGGTGCGGGCCACTTCGGCTTGCCTTGAATCGATTGGAGCTCCGCGCGCGCCACCTTCAACCGCTATAACCGCGGACTCCGTCGTTGAAATCGTCGCTGTCGTCTTCATCCTCGCTGATGGTGCCGGCCGGCTTGCCGTAGCGCGACACCAGCGATTGCCGGAACCGGGCCAGCAAAGGCTGCGCGTCGACGAGCTTGTACAGCGCCGCCAGCTGCGTCGGCCAGTCGTGCAGCTCCTCCGCGAAGATCTTCAGGCGCGCGACCGTGTCGAGCGCATCGCCATCGCGACCGTCCAGCGCCTCGAGCACCGCATAGCGGCGCAGCACCGTCTCGCCCGGCAGCAGCGCGAGAGCGCGCTGATGCGCGGTCAGCTTCACGGGCAAGTCATCGCGCGAGATCGGCATCAGCGTGGCCGCGCCGTATTCACCCCAGGCACCGAACAGGAAGGACGACGCGGCACGATACTGCTCAGCCGGATTCGAGCCGTAGTACAGCACCTCGGCACGCTGGTAGTCGCGCAGCACCGGGTACAGTGCCAGCAAGGCGACCACCGACACGATCGCGAACACGCCCTGCGCGATGCGCCCCGACAGCATGTACAGCGACTGCGTCTCGAGCAGACCGATCACGAACATCGCGGGCAGCGTGAAGAAGGTGTACTGCTGCGGATACTCGACCAGCGCGTGCATCAGCAGCACGCCGATCAGGGCGAGCCCGTAGATCCGCTCGACCGTGTGCGGCACGCGCAGCACGCGCGCTAGCCACAGCAGCAACGCGACCAGCAGCACGCCGCACCCGAGCACGCCAGACTTGGCCAGCAGGTCAATGAAGATATCGTGCGAATTATTCGCGATCTCGACGCCGCCGAGCGTGCGCACCAGCTCGAACTGGTGCAGCGGAAACTCGCCCCAGCCCACGCCCAGCCAGGGGTGCTCGCGAAACATGGTCAGCCCATATTTCCACAGCGCCAGGCGCGGCGCGATCTGCCCGGCATCGCGCATGCGCTCGGCCGCCGATTCGGCGAGCTCGAGGTGGTAGTGGACATTGGCCCAGCGCACCACGATGTTGGCGATCACGAATACGACCGCCAGCGCGAGCGGATAGAGCCAGGCCGCGCTGCGCCCCTGCCCGCGCCGGGCTGCGGCAAGCGCCGCCCACAGCCCCGCTACCACCATCACCGCCACCTGCAGCCAGGGCCCGCGCGAGACGGTGAAAGCCAGACCTGCCGACAGCAAGATCGACAGCGGCAGCCAGCCCAAAGCCGGCAGCCGCCGTGACTGCGCGAGGTAGAGTGTGCTGGCCAGCGCGAACGCGATGTAGGTGGCGAGATGGTTCGCCTGGGTCATGTTGCCGTATGGCCGGCGGTCGGTCAGCACGCCATAGCTGACCACGAAGGGCGAGAACGTATGCTCGAGGTGCAGCAGCTGAACCACCTGGCAGCTGACCGCGAACACGCCGCCCACGATCAGCGCGCCGGCCATCATGCGCGTGACAGTCTCGACCAAATAGATCCGGCCGAGCAGGTAACTCGACTGCATCGCGACCAGTGAGGCCAGTAGGTAACCGAGCGCGAGCCAGTTCATCGACGGCTGCGACAGCGGCAGCAGCACGATCTGCCCAATCAGCACCGCGCCGAACACGAGCGGCGCGCCCCAGGCCCGCGGCGCGGCGAACGGCTGGACCGCGTGATCGCCGCGCGGCATCAGCGTGACGATCACGCCGAGCAGCGCATACAGGCCGAACGCCGTGGATTCGGAATAGAACGTCGGGATCGGATAGGTATGGTTGGTGACCGCGTACGGCAGGATCAGGGCAACAGCTAGCACAATCATCGATAAAGAACGCAGGACGGAAGAAGGCATGAGCGAACCGAATGTCAGCAACCGACCCACTATACAAAAAAATTCCCCCGCTGAGTTGCTCGCGTGCGGATCTGTCGGCACATCGACAGTCGGCGTGCCGCCGGACGCAGGTCCACCCCCTAATTTTCCGGCCGCCGCACGATTACGGCAGACTGCTCAGACTCAACCCGCTGGCTGTGCGAACTCAACGCGCTCCGTGGACGCCTCGGCGTTGTCGGGTGCCAAAAGGCACCGGCACCAGCGTATGCCAGCCAGCAGGGGCCACGCGGGTGGTATAGGGTAAGCGATCCGTGCCCCTTGCGCCGCGACGGCTGATCGGCTGACAATCAGGTCTCCGGTTTGCGAGCGGGCTTGCCAAGCTCGACAATAGCTCTCCGACAGCGAGGACGAGCGGGCCACCGCGATGTATAGCCTGATCGGGATGTGCAAGCTCAACGGAATCAACCCGTGAGTCTACCTTGAATAGGTCATGGCCCTATATAAATGATTACCTCATCACCCGCATCGACGAGCTGCTGCCCTGGAACGTGGCCGACAAGTTAAGGCAATGCTGATCAAGTGTCTGCATTCACGATGTCGTCAAGCCTGCGTAGCGAATCGATCATGAACGAAGT
>JAYFSB010000343.1:0-3101 GCA_040946865.1 Burkholderia sp. | reverse complement strand
CTGCGTCAGTGTACCCCCTTGCCGCGCGGCCAGTTGCGAGCGGAACTGATCGCCTGTCTGCGACAGGCCCGCAAGCGTCGGCGGCCCCGGACGTGGGGCGAAGGCCGCCGGGGCAGCACCCCGAACAGGGTCAGCATCTACGATCGTCCAGCTGAGTTCGACGAGCGGATCGTGCCCGGGCACTTGGAAGGCCACCTGATCAAAGGCGCGCGTAATGCGTTTTTGGTCGCGACGCTGGTCGAGCGCACCTCGCTGTTCGTCACCCTGGGCAAGATGGAGAACGCCACTGCCGACGCCGCCGTTACTTCGTGCGGGCATGATCCTGAACCGCATCGACGCCCAGTGCCGTTCTTCCCATGACCTATGATCAGGGACGGGAGATGGCCAGGTATAAGCAGCTCTGCGAGACCACCGGCATCAAGATCTACTTCGCTGATCCGCATAGCCCTTGGCAGCGCGGGCGCAATGAGAACACCAACGGGCTGCTGCGCCAGTACATGCCCAAGGGTACGGATCTGGCCATGTTCTCCCAGGCCGAGCTCGACGACATCGCCTGGCAGATAAACACCCGCCCGCGCAAAAGCTTGGGCTGGACGTGTCCGGCCGAACTGTTCATGCCCGAATCGGGCGATATTCGTCAGCATCATCATGAAATCGTTGCCTTGGGGGATGCCCTTCGGGCGCAACCGGCTTCTGTTGCACTTCAACCTTGAAACCGCCTTGCGTTTCTATAGTCTGGTACACAGAGCCGATCCGCCAGAGCCAGATGGCCGCAGAATAAATGACTCTCTTGAAAAATGAGTGGGTTACGCGACATATTGGTTGATCTTCGAGAAGTCAAGCTTGCTAGCGATCAGAAACAGCACGGTGCGCATGGTCGTGAGGTTGGTGTATCCCGTGCGCCTTTCTGGTGTATCCCGTGCGCCTTTCGCTTGGCAGCCTGGAAGAGTCCGTTGATGGCTTCCAGGAAGCCGTTGGTTTGACGCGCCTGGGTCCAGGCGACGATGCCGTCGAAATGACTGCGGATTATGCGGGCGATGTCCTTCATCGGCTCGACCTTCGAGCGCATAACGTTCGTGCACCACTGCTCGAGCATGTCGCTGACGACGTTGATCTGCTTGCGATCGAAAATCTCCCGAAGTTGCTCGCGATAGCGCCACGCGCGGGCGGTCCGTTTGGTCGTGACTTTCACGCGATCAGGGCATCGAGATCGGCGCGTTGCGCGGCAGTCAGCTGGTCACGATCCTTCAGCAACGGCCATCACAATCCCTTGAGTTCCGGATCGGTTCGCTGCTCGATTCGCCGCATTGGGTTCACAGCTTTCGACGCATGAGCGACGACATGGAACTTGTCGAAGGTGATGCGAGCATTCGGCAAGTTCGTCTCGACGCCTTTGATGAACGCGAGTGACATGTCAATGCTGACCGACGTGATCTGCTTGGGCCTTCCCCCCATGCTCGCGCGCAGACTTGCGACGAACGCTTCGATCGTCGCAGCATCCTTGCCTTCGGTCACGAACACGACTTTGCGTTCGAACGCATCAGCCACGAGTGTCAGGTAGAGTTGTGTCTGCGCTGGTAGAGCGTTTCATCGACGGCAAATGCTCGTCATGTTGGACAGGTCGATCTCGGCGAGCGCGAGTTCGACATAGCCTTTGCACATAGCGTTCACCCGATGCCAGGACTCGCCGACGGTACGGGCGACTGCGGTGAACGACATCTGCTGGGCGAACATCAGCACCATTGCCTCGAACAGCAGCGTGAAGCCCTTGCTTGCCGGGACCACTCTGACTCGACAAGCGCCACGCGGCCGTCAGGCAGCTTGATGCGAGGCGTCTACACTTCGAGAAAGCAGTCGTGCTGGAAGAAGTTCAAGTGCCGGTAGCGCTTGACAACGGTGTCGTGCACGGGATGGCCGCCGGCGATCTCTGGATGCAGGAAGCGACTGCCGGCAACGAAATCGATGTTGACCGTCAACCGCTTCGCCGCCGCGTCGAAATCGATGCCGTTCACGAACCACGGATCGCTGATACCCAAAGCCGTCTCGAACAACTTGCTATGCATGACTACCGTCGCTCACGTGCAAATCTGGCAATTTACCACCCACTCGAAATTCAATAGAAGCTCGACGGTATCGTCGCCTAGACCCAGACGCGTCAGACCAACGGGGAGTCTGGGGAGCAATGGAACAGGGAAGTCAGTTACTGTAAGTCGCGAACGCGCGTGACGTAGAGTCAGCGGACGATGACGCATCAAGGCCGCGCTATGTCCGGCTTGGCTGACGCGAGCGAGGGTTCGGTACATGGTGGGGCGGGAAACTGAGAATAGTTCAGCCAGGTCGCTGATGGCATGATTGCCGCCATCGTGCATTCGGCGTAACTCCTTCTGCTGCTTGACAGCGAGTTTGGGCTGCTTGCCCCGCAGTTTTCCTTTGGCGCGTGCGATGGCCATTCCTTCGCGGGTGGGAATGCGGATCAGATCTGCCTCGAACTCAGCGAAGGTCGCGAGGATATTAAAAAACATCTTACCCATCGGGTCAGCCGGATCGTAAACGCTTGCGCCTATGGCGAGCTTCGCGCCGCGCGCGACCAGCGAATCGGCGATATCGCGCGCATCCGGTACCGATCAGACCAGGCGATCGAACTTCGGTACGACCAGCGTATCGCCGCGACGGACGGCGGCAAGCGCCTGATTCAGTCCCGGCCGCAATCGATGGGTGCCACTCAACCCGTGATCTGTATAGACCCGATCCGGCGACACGCCGAGTTCGGCGAGCGCTTTTTGCTGGGCACCCAGATCCTGTTCGTCTGCCGAACAGCGAGCGTAGCCGATCAGGGTTCTGGCCATGAGAATAGTGTACGATTAAGGAACTTTAATCGATAAATATATCGTACCATATTAATGAGACGTAGGCAGCCTAGAGGCGTATCGAGCCGTGCCAGGCAGCGCAGGTGGCCGATGAACGGTGGGTTTCTGGACACGATGGAGCGGATCGTGCCGTGGGTGGTATTGTGTGCGCTGATCAAGCCGTACTACCCGAAACATGGCAACGGACGCCCGCCGATTGGCCTGGAGCGCATGCTGCGGATTCATTTCATTCAG
>JAYFSB010000342.1:0-3102 GCA_040946865.1 Burkholderia sp. | reverse complement strand
CTTCGTTCATGATCGATTCGCTTTGCAGGCTTGACGACATCACGAATGCAGACACTTGATCAGCATTGCCTAAACACATTTTTTTCAAATGTAAACAGAACTCTAGTGATCCTGCCCGGCACGCTGCCGTCGATTCTGGTCGGCGTGCGTTTCGCGCTCGGCCTGATGTGGGTGATGCTGATCGTGGCCGAGACGATTTCGGTGCAGTCGAGCATCGGCTACATGGCGATGAACGCGCACGAATTCCTGCAAACCAATGTGGTGGTGAGCGGCATTCTGCTGTACGCGATCCTCGGCAGGCTCGCCGATGTGCTCGCCAAGTGGCTCGAACGCGCGCCGCTGCGCTTGGCACCCCGCATATCAACCGGGAGCCAAGTCATGAACGCCAGCATCCTGAATTGCGACCATGGCCCGATCGCCGGTGTCGATCTCAATACCGAACTCGCCCCTAGTCGCGTATCAGCGACGGCAACCGCCAGGCCGCCGCCGTGCTCGAGCAGGATGCGGGCGCGCGGTGTTGAGCGGCTTCAACCTGTCGATCGATCGCGGCAGCTTCGTTGCCATCGTCTGGCACAGCGGTTGCGGCAAGTCCATGCTGCTGCACCTGATCACCGAACTCGAGAAGCCGACCGACGGTGCCTTGGTCAAGCGCAGCAAGGCCGGCGAGGCGCTCGGCACGCGGGGATCCTGTTCCAGGACACGCGCGCTGGGTACATCGCCCGCAGTTGCTGCTGCTCGACGCGTTTACCCGCATCGAGATGCATGCGCTGATCGAGCGGCTCTGGCGCGAGCATCGCTTCACCGCCCTGCTGGTCACGCATGACGTGCAGGGGGAGGCCGTGGCGCTCGAACGGCCGCGTGCTCGAGGGCGGCCCCGTGATCGACGTGCCGGGTTGCCTTTGAGGTGCTGGCCCCCGTAACTCGTATCCGCTAGACAGTCTGACGCTGCCCGGCCCCATTTCACTAAACCTACCGGAGCCAATACACAATGAGCATATTCGCCATCAACGTACGCAATCAGTTCAAGGGCAAGGTCAAGGAAATCATCCGTGGGCCGGTGGTGTCCGAAGTCGACGTCGATACGCCGTTCGGCATCGTCACCTCAGTGATCACCACACGCTCGGTCGACGAACTCGAACTGAAGGTCGGCGCGGAAGTGGTCGCGCTGGTAAAGTCGACCGAGGTATCAATCGCGCGCCTTTGAAGCCTTGCCGGCGGGCGGCGATCCCCGCCCCCGCCGGTAAGGCTTGTGACAGGCTGGGGCATGCGTTTTGCTGCTCCGTTTTTCGTTTTGTCAGTTGCCGTGCTTCATATTCATATGGAGGTGCTAGGTCTGTTTGCATTTGTAAAAATATATTTACATCCTGTCTTTTGCGTAACGAGACAGGACGGGACGAACGTTACTGAGCGATGAAGTATGGAACAAAGTCTAGGCTATCCTGCCGAGCAAGGAAGGCGACCATGGCCGAACGGCATCCAACAATCGCTGGTTCCTCGAAACGGTGCTGTGGATTGCCCGAACCGGCAGTCCATGGCTCGATCTTCCCACGGAATTCGGCCGATGGCATGCGATATATATCCGCCTCTGTTGAATTGCGAGTGGTGGTAAATTGCCCGATTCGCACGTAAGCGACGGTAGTCATGCATAGCAAGTTGTTCGAGACGGCTTTGGGTATCCGTGGTTCGTGAACGGCATCAATTTCGACGCGGCTGCGAAGTGGTTGACGGTCAACACCGATTTCGTTGCCGGCACTCGCTTCCCGCATTCAGAGGTCGACGGCAGCCATCTCGTGCACGACACGGTTGTCAAGCGCTACCGGCCCTTGAACTTCTTCCAGTACGACTGTTTTCTCGAAGTGCGCACGCCTCGCATCAAGCTGCCTGACGGCCGCGTGGCGCTCATCGAGCCCCCGAGTGGGCGGGCACAAAGGCTCAATGGCTTCACGCTGCTGTTCGAGGCCATGGTGCCGGTGCTCGCCCAGCAGATGTCGTTCCACCGCAGTCGCTCGTACCGTCGGCGAGGCCTGGATCGGGTGAACGCCATTTGCAAACGCTATGTCGAACTTGCGCTCGCCGAGATCGACCTGTCCGACATGACGAGTATTGCCGTCGACGAAACGTCCTACCAGCGCGGACACAACTACCTGACGCTCGTGGCTGATGCGCGCGAACGCAAAGTCGTGTTCGTGACCGAAGGCAAGGATGCTGCGACGATCGAAGCGTTCGTCGCAAGCCATACGCAAGCATGGGGGAGAGCCCAAGCAGATCACCTCGATCAGCATTGACATGTCCCTGCGTTTATTAAAGGCGTCGAGACGAATCTGCCGAATGCTCGCATCACCTTCGATAAGTTCCACGTCGTCGCTCATGCGTCGAAAGTCGTGGACCCAATGCGGCGAATCGAGCAGCGAACCGATCCGGAACTCAAGGGATTGCGATGGCCGCTGCTGAATGAAGGATCGCGACCGGCTGACCGCCGCGTAACGCGCCGATCTCGATGCCCTGATCGTGAATGTCACGACCAAGCGGACCGCCCGCGCGTGGCTTTAGCGCGAGCAACTTTTGGAGATTCTCAATCGCAAGCAGATCAACGTCGTCAGCGAAATGCTCGAGCAGTGGTGCACGAACATCATGCGCTCGAAGGTCGATCCGATGAAGGACGTCGCCCGCATGATCCGCAGTCATGTCGACGGCATCGTCGCCTGAACCCAGACGCGTCAGACCAACGGCTTGCTGGGAGCCATCAACGGACTCTTCCAGGCTACCAAGCGAAAGGCGTGTGGATACACCAACCTCACGACCATGCGCACCGTGCTGTTTCTGATCGCCGGCAAGTTTGTGACTTCTCTAAGATCAACCCACATGTCGCGTAACCCACTCAAATTTCCAGAGAGCCCCTCATATGGCTCACGACCGTCACTGGCAGCAGCGTTGCCTCTGACGTCCTTTGCTCGGCACGATACCGGTGCCGCCAGGTGAACGCCAGCTTCGCATTCAGACCATGCTCGCGGGCCAGTTTGGCGATTGAAACACCTGGCTCGCACGCGGCGATTGCTATGCGACGCCGGAACTCAGGACTATGGTTCGGGCGTCCTTTGCGAC
>JAYFSB010000341.1:0-3127 GCA_040946865.1 Burkholderia sp. | reverse complement strand
ACGACCTCGAGGCCTACACGCGCCTGTTCGTCGAGATGACCCAGGCCTGCACGGGGCTGCGGCGCCCGGGCGCGGCCGCGCTGGACCTGGCCAATGTCGCCGCGGGTCGCCTGGACGCCTTCTTCGAGCAGGGCATCAGCGCCTGGGACATGGCCGCGGGCAGCCTGCTGATCACCGAGGCCGGCGGCCTGGTCGGCAACTACCACGGCGACGCCGATTTCCTCGATCGTCATGAGATCGTCGCGGCGAACCCGAAGATCTACGCGCAGATGATCTCGATCCTGAACCGCTACTCGCGCGTTGGCGGCGAGGCACCGGCCCAGTAGTAAGCTCGCGCCGGGCTAGTGCTCCGTTCCGCGGATTCGCGAACAAGGTCTGTGTAGCTTTTCGAGGATGGAATCGGCGGTTGCAGTCCAGATGAACGGCTTGCAGCTCTCGTTGTAGTGGGAGACGAATTGATCGATACGCTTGACCAGTTGTTTGACCGAGTTGAGCGAGCCTCTGCGGATCGTCTGGTCGGTGATCAAGGCAAAGAAGCGTTCGACCTGGTTGAGCCACGAGCTGTAGGTAGGAATGAAATGCATCGGCCAGCGGGGGGCGGTGCGGCCAGCCACACCTTGACCTTCGGGTGCTTGTGACTACCGTAGTTGTCCACAATGCAGTGTACGTCGAGCTCAGCGGGGACGGTCTTGTCGATTTCGCGCAGCAAACGACAGGAACTCCTGATGCCGGTGGCGCGGCTTGCAGGTGGCGAGTACGGCACCGTTGAGCACGTTCAGTGTAGCGAACAGCGTGATCCTCCCGTGTCAAAATAGTTGTCGCCCGAATAGGATCTGGAAATCCAGGGGCGCAATGAGGATGAGAAGTGGCAAAGTACGGACAGGCATTCAAGGACAAGGTGGTTGCAAGGTTGCTGCCGCCGGAGAGCGCGTTGGTTGAAGATGTCGCGCAGGAAACACGTGTGAACGTGGGCACGCTGGAGCGTTGGCGCAGTGAATTGCTGTCCAGGCTCGCCCGCGGACGGGCCTGGACAGCTGCATCGCGACTAGACGCCGGGCTCACCACTACCGCGCTGGACGAGACATCGCGCAGCGCATGGCACCGCAAGAACGGCGTGTATCCGCAGGAGCTTGTTGCCTGGCGGGACGCGGCACCCAGGCGTTGGCCGACCCGCAGAACGTGCGTGCCACGCCTTGGCAAATGAAGGCGTGGTCGCCGCCGGATCAAAAAAATCGAGCGCGAAGCTCGGCGCAAGGACCGTGCGCTGGCCGAGACGACCGCCTTGTTGGTGCTATCAAAAAAACTGGCTCTCTCTTGAAATTTGAGTGGATTACGGGACATGTGGGTTGATCTTCGAGAAGTCGAGCCTTACCGGCGATCAGAAACAGCACGATGCGCATGGTCGTGAGGTTGGTGTACCGCCACGCCTTTCGCTTGGCGGCCTGGAGAAGAGTCTGTTGATAGCTTCCAGGAAGCTGTTGATCTGACGCGTCTGGGTCCAGGCGACGATGCTGTCGAAATGACTGCGGATCATGCGGGCGCCGTCCTTCATCGGATCGACCTTCAAAGCGCATGACGTTGGTGCACCCCTGCTCGAGCAGGTCGCTGACGACGTTGATCTGTTTGCGATCGAGAATCTCGATAGCGCTACGCTTGGTCGTGACGTTCACGATCAGGGCATCGAGACCGGCGCGTTGCGCGGCGGTCAGCTGGTCGCGATCCTTCAGCAGCGACCATCGCAATCCCTTGAGTTCCGGATCGGTTCGCTGCTCGATTCGCCGCATTGGGTCCACGGCTTTCGACGCATGAGCGACGACGTGGCACTTGTCGAAGGTGATGCGAGTATTCGGCAGGTTCGTCTCGACGCCTTTGATGAACGCGGGCGACATGTCAATGCTGACCGACGTGATCTGCTCGGGCTTTCCCCCATGCTCGCGACGAGCGCATCAGCCATGAGCCGCATCAGCCACGAGCGTCAGGTAGTTGTGTCCGCGCTTGTAGGACATTTCGTCGACGGTAATGCTTGTCATGTCGATAAGCGACTCGGCAAGGCCGATCCCTCATTTGCACACGCGTGAGGCAAGATAATGAGAACGTGGAATTTGTGTGGATCACGTGAGATCGCGCTCACGATCAGCGATCGTGGACACGATTTATCTGGGTCTAGTCGGCAATCAGGTAGCGGACGGGGGAATGGCGGCCGACTTCAGCTTGCCCGCTACATTCCAGGGCAGCAGCTCGTCGATGCGGGTGATGAGGTAATCAGCGATGTGAGTCAGGACGTATTTCAGATAGGCGCGCGGATTGATGCCGTTGAGCTTGCATGTCCCGATCAGGCTGTACATTGCAGCAGCCCGCTCGCCTTCGGCGTCGGAGCCAACAAACAGATAAATACTTGCGCCCGAGCGCGACCCAGCGTAGGGCGTTCTCGGCAAGCGTGTTGCTGATCTCGGCCCGGCCATCCTCGTAGTAGAACACGAGCGCTGCCCAGTGGTTCAACAAGTAGTTGATTGCTTTGGCGAGCGTGGACTTGGTCGACAGCATCGCGAGCTTCTCTCTGATCGTTGCCTCGAATGTGGCGAGCAGCGGCCTGGCCTTTTCCTGTCGTACGCGCAGGCGCTCATCGGGTGGCTTTGCCCCGGATATCGGCTTCGATGCCGTAGCGCTCGCCAATCATCGTGAGCAATGTCTGGGGGTCCGAGCTTGGCGTGCTCGCTTGGATGTCGTAGTCCTTGTGCCGGGCATGATCCCAGCACGCTGCCTCATAAACATCGCCACTCGCGTACAGTTGATCGAAGCCGGCGTAGGCATCAGCCTGCAGAATGCCGTGGAATGCCGCGAGCCGGGTTTGAGGGTGGACGCCTTTGCGGTCTGACGAGAAGTCGAACCATACCGCAGCCGGTTCAGTCGAGCCCGAGCGGCGATCGTTGCGTGCGTAGACCCAAAACCGACCGGTCACAGAGTCTTCCCGTTGCCTGGCACGATCAAGCGTCACACCGTCGCGCGCAGCGGTCTCCGCTTGCCGATACAGCGGTTGATGATCCGTGAATTTCGACACGACGATATCGGCGAGCGCGCTGGGATGGGCAATGCTGCGCTCGATCGGCAGGCCTGGCATCGGTGGCTG
>JAYFSB010000340.1:0-3150 GCA_040946865.1 Burkholderia sp. | reverse complement strand
GGACAACTTCGTTCATGATCGATTCGCTTCGCAGGCTTGACGACATCATGAATGCAGACACTTGTTCAGCATTGCCTTAATGCGATTGAAGAACCGTTCGACCAGGTTGCGTGTACGGTAGAGCACACGGTTGTAGCGGCGTTTTGTCTTGCGATTCGAACGCGGTGGAATCACGGCCTTTGCGCGGGTTGCCCGAATTCGTTGCACGAAGTGGTCAGCATCGTAGCCATTGTCTGCGATAACCGCTCTCGTGCGCAGATTCTCGACCAGTTGCGCCGCGCATGAGATGTCAGCGACCTGTCCTTCAGTGGCGATCAGTCGCAACGGGCGACCCTTCGAATCCACCGCCAACTACAGTTTAGTCTCAGTCCGTCTCAGGAACGTCCGAGCGCTTGCGGCCCACTTTTTTAAGGCCCCGGCCGAATGCTGGTGCGCTTGCACGATCGTCGAGTCGATAAGGATATGCTCGATTTCCGTCTCGCCTGCCAAAGCATTCGCCACCCGCGGCCAGGGGCTCTGGCTTTGTCAGCGCGAGAAACGGATATATACTGTATGCTATCGGCGCGAATTCCGCGGGGAGATCGCGCCATGGACTGCCGATTCGGGCAATCCACAGCCTCGCTTCGAGGCACCAGCGATTATTGGATGCGGGTTCGGCCATGGCCGCCTTCCTTGCCCGGCAGAATAGCTTGGACTTTGTTCCATACTTCATTGCTCAGTAACGTTCGTACCATCCTGTCTCATTGGGTCAAAGACAGGATATAGACACATTTTTTCAAATGTAAACAGATCCTAGCATCACAAGGGGCGCGGTCCGCCGGGGCGCGGTCCGCCCGGAGATAGGGAAATGGCCGATTTGAGCGAAATCATGTCTCATTCGCAATAGTCGCCCCCGTAGTGAGTTCGGCTCGTCGTTAGTCCGTTCGCCTGCACATGACGCACATGACACACCAGACGCACTGGCTCTGACACTTTCAATTTTTCTATGCGTCAAGCGCAAGGCGGCAGATGCTGTGAGCTGACGGCGAGCGGTCGAAATACGGCACCAACGCGTCTCGACTCGGCAAAGCCTGGCCATCTCGCATACCATAGTGGCTTTTTCACTGATGTACTGGAGATGCACTCGGTCATGAACGATATCGTCACGGCCTTCGACAAGACCCAGGCAACCGCCTCCCGCCACGCCCTGCTGCGCGAGCGCTACGGCACCGCCTGGAGCCCGGCGCAAGGCGCGGCCGACGCGGCCGTCAACGAGGTCATCGCGACCCTGCTGCGTCACCGCTCAGTGCGCGCCTATGCCGATCGCGCGCTGCCCGACGACATCCTCGAAACCATCGCCGCTGCCGCGCAATCGGCACCGACTTCGTCAAACCTGCAGGCCTGGAGCGTGGTGGCCGTGCGTGACACCGAGCGCAAGGCGCGCCTGGCCGCCTTTGCCGGCAACCAGCGCCACGTGGCCAAGGTGCCGCTGCTGCTGGTGTTCATCGCCGACCTGTCGCGTCTGCGTCGCGTCTCGGAGCGAGAGCAGATGCCGTGCGGCGGCCTTGAATTCCTGGAAGCCTTCCTGGTGGGCGTGGCCGACGCGGCCTTCGCGGCGCAAAACACAGTGGTCGCGCTCGAATCGCTGGGGCTGGGCTGCTGCTATATCGGCGGCATGCGCAACCAGCCCGAGGCGGTCGCGCAGGAGCTGGGGCTGCCCAAGGAAGCGTTCGGGGTTTTCGGGTTGACCATCGGCTATCCCGATCCGGATGTCGTCACCGACGTGAAGCCGCGCCTGCCGGCCTCGCTGGTGCTGCATGAGGAGCGTTATCAAACCGAGACGGCCGAGGCGTTAGCCGGCTACAACTTGTCGATGAACGCGTTCCAGCAGATGCCGGCATCAGGATGGACGGTACAGGCGTCGCGCCGCGTGAGGGGAGCTGAAGCGCTGTCCGGGCGTGATCGGCTGGCGAGTGCACTGGCAGAACTAGGCTTTGAGCTGAAGTAAGACGATTGACGTTCTCGCGGTATCGCTGGCCGGAATGCCGGCGATACCCGAACCGATCAGTGACAGGCTTGGCAGAAACGCTCTCCAGCGCCTTGCTTGTCGAGCGCCGCGCTCAATTCGGCTGCCCGTCGTCCGTGCCGCAGCACTTCTTGTGCTTCTTACTACCACCGCTGCCGCACGGGCAGAGATCGTTGCGGCCGACCTTCGGCGTGTCACGCTGGATGGTCTGCGCAAGCAGGCGCTCCTGCGTCGGCGCGCGATGCGGCAGCCAGAATTCGTGGATCTTTAGCACCGCGGGCGGCACTTGCTCCGACAGCTTCTCGCGCTCGGCTGGCACGGCAACCAGTTCGCGCTCCTCGTCGGACAGTTCGTCGCCGCCCAGCAGGCGCAGCGGGCGCAACCATTCGTCGGCCTCGGGATGCTCCAGCAGTGGCTGCCAGTCGTCCCAACGCAGGCCCATGCCCTGGAAGAAACCGTTGGCCCAGGCTTCGGCGTCGATGTACTCGTGCGCGTCGTCGTCCTCGCTCACCTCGTTGACAGTGAACAGCGGCGCGATCGACGAGGGATCCTTGTCGAAAGTCTGCAGGATGGTGTTGTAGTGGTGCATCATCAGGCTGAATATGTGCTTGGCTTGCTCGTAGCTCTCGAAATCGGGCGCGTCGTCCTCGCTCGGCCCCCAGACATCAGCCAGCCATTCGGTCGGCGCGATGGTCGTCGGGCCGATCGCGATCGCGGTCAGGTAGCCGTCGAGCATTTCGATCGTCATGGTGTTTTCCGACCTGATGTCGGACATCAGGAACTGGTCGAGTTCGTCGAGGGTCTTGTTGTCGGTATGGGTCATTGCGGGGTACCGCGCCGCGGGCGCGCGGAATGGCACGATCAGGGACCGGCCAGGCTTCACGCACCGTGCGGCGAAAAATGGAAAATCAACATTGTACCGCCGCTCGGGCCGCGCGCGCGACGATTGCGTGAACGGAAGACTGATCAGGTGTACATGCCGCTCGTCGCCTCGATCTCGTCCGTCACCCATCGGCCGCGCCTCATGGCCTCGGCGAGCATACCGAGCGTCAGCGGTACCAGCCTGGGCCGAGTTAAGGCAATGCTGATCAAGTGTCTGCATTCGTGATGTCGTCAAGCCTGCGAAGCGAATCGATCATGAACGA
>JAYFSB010000339.1:0-3154 GCA_040946865.1 Burkholderia sp. | reverse complement strand
ACAACTTCGTTCATGATCGATTCGCTACGCAGGCTTGACGACATCGCGAATGCAGACACTTGATCAGCATTGCCTTAGGAAATCGAGAAACGATCCGGACGAGGCCCGATCAGTGTTTGCGGTGCAGACAGTTCTCGGTGGTGCAGGAACCGTACATCGCCAGCGAATGCTCCTGCAGCTCGAAGCCGCGCGTTTTGGCGATCGCCTGCTGGCGGTTCTCGATCTCGGCGTCAAAGAATTCCTCGACGCGGCCGCAGTCGAGACAGACCAGGTGGTCGTGGTGCGACCCCTCGTTCAGCTCGAATACCGCCTTGCCCGATTCAAAATTGCTGCGCGTGAGCAGTCCTGCCTGCTCGAACTGCGTCAGTACGCGGTATACCGTGGCCAGGCCGATATCGAGTTGTTCATGCAACAGGTTGCGATAGACGTCTTCGGCGGTCAGGTGTCGGACTTCGCTCTGCTGAAAAATTTCCAGAATCTTGAGGCGCGGTAGGGTGGCCTTGAGCCCGATATTCTTCAGCTCGGTCGGATTGGTCATGGCTAGGCGTCCCTAGAGTACAATGCCAAGGTCTTAATAGTACCGGCTTTTCACCCTGTCAGTCATCTGTGACATGAGTCGCACGGCCCGTCCGGCAAATCGGCGCAAATGACGGACAAGTTTCCTGTATCCCGTTCGCAACATTCAGAGGGCCCGCATGCGGAGTGCCATCACTGCTACCGTCGCCGTCGTCACGCTGGCAGGCTGTTCGTCTTATGACAGCGTCACGCAACGAATCGCACAGAGCATCACGCCTTACCGCATCACGGTCGTCCAGGGCAATTTCGTCTCACAGGAAAAGGCCTCGCAGCTGCAGGTCGGCATGACCCGCGAACAGGTCCACGCGCTGCTCGGCACGCCGCTGCTGACCGACATGTTCCACGCGGACCGCTGGGATTACCTGTTCTACTTCAAGCGTGGCTCGACCTCGGTGGTCCAGCAGCGCGACCTGGTCCTCAACTTCCAGAACGATCGCCTGGCGAGCTGGAACGGTGCCGACAACCTACCGTCCGAACTCGACCTGCTGGCCGACATCGACGGCGACCGCCGTGGCAAGAAGAAGGCCAAGTCTGCCGCCACCGCGGCCCCGGCCAACCCGGCACCGCCCGCCTCGGCCAGCCAGGTCGGCCAGTCCGATGCGAATATCGAGGCCGCGCGCGCGGCCAACCGCGTCACCGCCCAGGTATCATCGGGCCAGGGCTCGCAGGCCAGCCGCTTCCGGCCCTCCTCGCAAACCGAGCCGTTCGCGCCGAACGACTGCAGCCAGCCGATCGGCCCGCAAGGCTCCGACCAGTTCGCTGACGGTGCAGTCAGCTGATATCTCGGCACCGCTGAATTCGAACTGATCGGGCAGACTACCCAGACGGGCAGCTGGCCGCCCGCCCGGTTCGTTTCCGCACTAGTCGGTTCCGGATCACGCAGTCGCGCGAAGCCTTCAAGTTTTCAAGTTCATCAAACAGATACGCAATACGACCATGAAAATTGCCATTGCCGGTGCATCGGGCCGTATGGACCGGATGCTGATCGAAGCGATGCTCAACGATGCCGACGCCACCCTGGTTGGCGCGCTCGGCCGCCCGGGTTCCGCCCACCTTGGCCAGGACGCGGGTACCTTCCTCGGCAAGCCGACCGGCGTTGCCATCACCGACGACGTCGAACGCGTGTTCGCCGAGGCCGACTACCTGATTGACTTCACGCGGCCCGACACCACGCTCGGCTATCTCGCCGCCGCGCGCCGTCACGGCGTCAAGCTGGTGATCGGCACCACCGGATTCAGCGAGCCGCAAAAGGCGCAGCTGCGCGAGGCGGCGAGCCAGATCGGCATCGTGTTCTCGGCGAACATGAGCGTGGGTGTCAACGTCACGCTGAAGCTGCTCGAATTCGCCGCCAAACAGTTCGCGCAGGGTTACGACATCGAGATCATCGAGGCACACCATCGCCACAAAGTCGATGCGCCCTCGGGCACCGCGCTGATGATGGGCAAGACCGTGGCCGCCTCGCTGGGCCGCAGGCTCGAGGATTGCGCGGTCTACGACCGCCATGGCGAGGCCGGCCCGCGCGATCCCTCGACGATCGGCTTCACGGCGATCCGCGGCGGCGATATCGTCGGCGATCACACCGTTCTGTTCGCCGGCATCGGCGAGCGCATCGAGATCACCCACAGGTCCTCGAGCCGCGTCTCGTATGCGCAGGGTTCGATGCGCGCGGTGCGCTTCTTGGCTGACAAGCCGGCCGGGCTGTTCGACATGCAAGACGTGCTCGGCCTGCGCTGAGCCCCAAGCCCCGAAGGAGGCGCGCATGGCGAGGGAAACCAGCGTAGTCCACACTATCGTAAGCGACTCGGCATGACCGTCGTAGACGACAGCAAAGATCGACGCCAAAGTGGTGTCCATCATTTTCGAAGTAATGGACACCACTTTGTTAGGCACAGAGAAGCCGGTAGTCGCAAAGGACGCCCAAACTATAGTCCTGAGTTCCGGCGCCGCATAGCAATCGCCGCGTGCGAGCCAGGTGTTTCAGTCGCCAAACTGGCTCGCGAGCATGGTCCGAATGCGAATCTGGCGTTCACCTGGCGGCACCGGTATCGTGCCGAGCAAAGGGCGTCAGAGGCAACGCTGCTGCCAGTGGCGGTCGTGAGCAATATGAGGCCGGCGGTCATCGCAGCGCCACCAATCAAGCCGGAGATCGCGAAACCGGCCATACCCGTTGGCACGATTGAAGTTCGGATCGACGAGCGGTAGTCAAGGTCGACGGCGTTGACGACCCCGAGATGTCACGAACCGTATTGCAGAGCCTGCGATCATAATCTCTTTGCCTACCGGTACACGTATCTGGCTTGCGGCGGGCGTCACCGATAGGCGTTCTGGATTCCAGAGACTGGCTGTGAAAGTACGACAGCGCTCGAAGAAAATCTGCTGGGGTGGTGGCCACCTATTGATCTTCCGTGGGCACCGTGGCGATCTCGTCAAGATGCTGTGGGCTACTGATGACAGGCTCTGGCTACTTGCAAAGCAATTGGAGCAAGGTCGGTTTATCTGGGCGCAGGCCGACGGTGTCAAGATTCATCTGACGAGCGCTCAGTTGTCGATGTTGCTCGAGGGCATCGATTGGCGACAG
>JAYFSB010000338.1:0-3159 GCA_040946865.1 Burkholderia sp. | reverse complement strand
CCGCGCACGATTGATGGCACAGGTGCGTCCGTAATGGGCGAGAACCGGGCCTGGGCCCGCCGACCATCTGAATGGCACCCAGGACGACCGACAACAAACCAGGGCAACTTCGTTCATGATCGATTCGCTACGCAGGCTTGACGATATCACGAATGCAGGCACTTGATCAGCATTGCCTAAACTCTCGGCCATCAGTTCAGCGCGAATCCTTGAGCAGCCACTTGCGGCCCTCGATCGAGCCTTCGCGGCGGGTCTTGTCGACGCGGCGCTGGCGCGCCACCTTCGGGTCGACGAGCAGCGGTCGGTAGATTTCGACGCGATCGCCCTCGTGCAGGGGCGCGTCGAGCGGCGCGAGCTTGCCGAACACGCCGGTCTTGGCCACCGAGATATCAATGTCTGGATGCAGCTCGACGATCCCGCTCGCCTCGATCGCGTCGCGCAGCGTGACGCTGTCCGGCAGTTTCACGTCGAGCAGCGTCTGGCAGGACGAAAGCGCGTAACACACCTGGACATGCAGCACGATCACCCCTTGCCGTAGCGCTGGTCCGCGCGCTTCACGAACGAGTCGACTAAGGTGTTGGCGATATGGCTGAACACCGGGCCGACGATCTTTTCGAGGATCATGCTCGTGAATTCATAGTGCAGCGCGAATTCGATCTTGCAGGCATGGGCGCGCAGCGGCATGAAGCGCCAGTGGCCGATGAATTTCTTGAACGGGCCATCGGTGAACTCTATGTCGATCCGGTACGGCCGCTCCTGGTTGTTGCGCGTCGCGAAGTGCTGCCGGATGCCATTGAAGTTGATGTCGATCCGCGCCTCCATGCCAGTCTCGTCCTGGCACCGGATCTCGATGCCGCCACACCAGGGCAGGAAGTTCGGGTAGTCGGCCACGTCGGTCACGAGGTCGAACATCTGTTCCGCCGAATGGCGGATTAATACAATTTTGTGAACATCTGCCATAAATCTCGCGGCATCAAGAGAGTGGGGGCCGAGCCAACTGCGCCCCGCTTTGCTAAAAGCTCGATTTTAAACGAGTTGGCCAATTTTTTTCAGGCTCTCTTGAAAAATCAGTGGGTTATGCGACATGTGGTTGATCTTCGAGAAGTCGAGCTTGCTGGCGATCAGAAACAGCACGGTGCGCATGGTCGTGAGGTTGGTGGTATATATCCCCCCCCCGCGCCTTTCGCTTGGCGGCCTGGAAGAGTCCGTTGATGGCTTCCAGGAAGCCGTTAGGCTGACACGGGGGGCCAGGCGACGATGCCGTCGAAATGACTGCGGATCATGCGGGCGACGTCCTTCATCGGATCGACCTTCGAGCGCATGACGTTCGTGCACCACTGCTTGAGCATGTCGCTGACGACGTTGATCTGCTTGCGATCGAGAAATCTCCCGAAGTTGCTCGCGATAGTGCCACGCGCCGGCGGTCCACTTGGTCGTGACGTTCACGATCAGGGCATCAAGATCGGCGCGTTGCGCGGCGGTCCAACCGGTCGCGATCCTTCAGCAGCGGCCATCGCAATCCCTGGAGTTCCGGATCGGTTCGCTGTTCGATTCGCCGCATTGGGTCCACGGCTTTCGACGCATGAGCGACGACGTGGAACTTGTCGCCTTTGGTGAACGCTGGCGACATATCAATGCTGACCGACATGATCTGCTCGGGCTTTCCCCCATGTTCGCGACGAATGCTTCGATCGTCGCAGCATCCTTGCCTTCTGTCACGAATACGACTTTGCGTTCGAGCGCATCAGCCACGAGCGTCAGGTAGTTGTGTCCGCGCTGGTAGGACGCTTCGTCGATGGCAATGCTCGTCATGTCGGATATGATCGATTTCGGCGAGCGCGAGTTCGACATAGCGTTTGCAAATGGCGTGCATACAATGCCAGGACCCGCCGACGGTACTGGCGACTGCGGTGAACGACATCTGCTGGGCGAGCATCAGCACCATTGCCTAGAACAGCAGCGTCAAGCCCTTGAGCTTGGCCGGCCCACTCAGGCTCGACGAACGCCACGCGGCCGTCAGGCAGCTTGATGCGAGGCGTGCGCACTTCGAGAAAGCAGTCGTGCTGGAAGAAAGTTCAAGTGCCGGCAACGAAATCGATGTTGACCGTCAACCGCTTCGCAGCCGCGTCGAAATCGATGCCGTTCACGAACCACGGATCACTGATACCCAAAGCTATCTTGAGCAACTTGCTATGCATGACTACCGTCACTCACGTGCAAATCGGGCAATTTACCATCCACTCGAAATTCAACAGAGGCTCCTTTCATGAGCATCATAGACAATAGAAAGGCATTTTTCGATTACCACATTGAGGAACGCTACGAAGCAGGGCTCGTGCTCGAGGGATGGGAGGTCAAGGCCCTGCGCGACGGCCGCGGTCAGATCAAGCAAGGCTATGTGATCGTCAAGAATGCCGAGATCTTCTTGATCGGCATCCACATCAGCCCGCTGCCCGAGGCTTCGACGCACATCAAGCCGGATCCGATACGTACGCGCAAGCTACTGCTGCACCGTGACGAGATCAAGAAGCTGATCGGTAAGGTCGAGCAGCGCGGCTACACACTGGTGCCGCTGAACTTTCACTACAAGGGCGGCCGCGTCAAATGCGAAATCGGCCTGGCTAAGGGCAAGAAGCTGCACGACAAGCGCGAAACCGAGAAAAAGCACGACTGGGAGCGCGAGAAGGCGCGCATCATGCGCGACGGCACCCACAGCTGAACGCCACCCTGTCAGCACCGCAACGAAAAATGGCCGGCACATGCGGGCCATTTGTAAGCGGCTCGAGCAGACCGTCTCCCCATGCTGATTTTTTGCCTCATGATGCGCGCCTTCAAGTCGACGGGAGGCAACCATGTCGAACGTAGTAGGCCGTACCCATCGCTCGTATGAGCAGGAATTCGTGAAAAATGATGGGGTTACGCGACATGTTGGTTGATCTTCGAGAAGTCGAGCTTACCGGCGATCAGAAACAGCACGGTACGTATAGTCGTGAGGTTGGTATATCCGCGCGCCTTTCGCTTAAGGCAATGCTGATCAAGTCCATCGTCCCCGTGGTCCAGCCGTTATAGATAGGTGGATATAACCCGAGCAAGGCAAACGAGAATGAAACAGCAAACGCTGGCGGTGGCGGCTGACGAAGGTGCAGTCTTCGAGACGAA
>JAYFSB010000337.1:0-3169 GCA_040946865.1 Burkholderia sp. | reverse complement strand
CGCGGCATTCCACGACATTCTGCAGGCGGATGCCTACGCCGGCTTCGATCAACTGTACGCGAGTGGCGATGTCCATGGGGCAGCGTGCTGGGATCATGCCCGGCGCAAGGACTACGACATCCAAGCGAGCACGCCACCCGATGAGCGCCTGCGCGTACGACAGGAAAAGGTCAAGCCGCTGCTCGCCACATTTGAGGCAACGATCAGGGAAAAGCTTGCGCCGCTGTCGATCAAGTCCATGCTCGCCAAAGCAATCCACTACGCGTTGAACCCATGGGCAGCGCTCGGACGCAAGCATTATCTGTTCGTTGGCTCCGTCACCGGAGGCGAGCGGGCTACTGCAATGTACCGCCTGATCGTGACGTGCAAACTCAACGGCATCAATCCGCGCGCCTATCTGGAATACGTCCTGACTCACATCGCTGATTACCTCATCACCCGCATCGACGGGCTGCTGCCCTGGAACGGTGCGGACAAGCTGAAGCCGGCCGCCATTCCTCCGTCCACTACCTGATTGCCGACTAGATCCAGATAAATCGTGTCCACGATCTCACGTGATCCATACGAATTCCAGGTGCTCATCATCTTGCCTCACGCGCGTGCGAATGGGGGACCGGCCTTGCTGAGTCGCTTACAGTGGCGGCCGTATGAGAAGGCCGCCCCCCGGGTCGGATTCAGCGCTGGGGAGGGACGACCGTGCTGCCCAGTTCCTGCGGACCGAAACAGCCCCGATAGGTGGCGTAGAACGAGCAATAGAGCGCCGCGGTGATTACTACCGAGACCGGCATCATGATCGTCATCGCGTAGACGCCCACGCCGAGCGCCTGCAGCAGCGCGGCGAGGCTGAACGAGGCACCGGTGGCTACCACGAACCACAGCAGGCCGTACAGCGTGAAGGCCCAGCGGTTGCGCCAGCAGCTCACCACGCTGAAGAACAGCGCCTTGACGGGCGGGATCTTGTGCCAGGCGGTGAGCACCGGCGCGAACCAGAACATCATCGCCACCGGCACGTAGAGCGTAGCGCAGATCAGCAGGGCGACCATGGTGCCCATCGACAGGATCAAGGTCGGATCGGGCTTGCCGTCGCCCAGGCCGAGCATCAGGCGCAGCAGCATGCCACCGTCACCGAACGCCGAGCAGGCGAACACCAGTGCGATCGAGACGATGTAGATGCCGCCCAGCATGAATAGGCGCTGCGTGGTCACGCTGCCGTAGGCGCGGAAGCCGTCGATCAGGATAATCGGCAGTACCGGCTTGCCGGCCACGGCGTCGCGGCAGGCCGCCATGAAACCGACCGAGATGCCGGGGATGAACAGCAAGGACAGTGCCGGGCCGATCACCGGCACCAGCGAGATGATCATCATTACCAGCAGGTAGATGAAGAACAGCGTGATGAAGGTCAGCGGATTGCGGCGGAACAGCCAGATGCCCTGGCGGAACCAGGCGTAACCGGTCTTGGCGGAGACTTCGATCAGTTGCATGGGTCGTGTCGCTCGGAGAGCACCTGCACATTGGCGATGCGTTCGCGCAGGATCCGCTCGAAATGGCCTGGATCGTGCGGCTTCAGCATCTCGGCGGCCCGGGGCAGGTGGAAATCATACAGGCGCGAGAGCCAAAAGCGGTACGCTCCGGCGCGCAACATGTCGGGCCAGCGGCGGCGTTCGTCGTCGGTGAACGGGCGCACAGTCTGGTAGGCCCGCAGCAGCGCGTCGGCGCGCCGCGTGTCGAGCACACCGGTAGCCAGCTTGGTGCACCAGTCGTTGACGGTAATGGCGACGTCGAACAGCCACTTGTCGCAGCCCGCGAAATAGAAATCGAAGAAGCCGCTGAGGCGCACCGTGTGGCCGGTATCGGGTGCCGTGTGCGCGAACAGCACATTGTCGCGGAACAGATCGCAGTGGCAGGGGCCCTCTGGCAGCGCCGCGTAATCGTCCGAGGCGAAGAAGGCAGCCTGGTACGCGAGTTCGCCCTCGAGCAGCGCTCGTTGCTCGCCGTCGATGAAGGGAACGATGGCGGGCACGTTCTCTTGCCACCAGGGCAGGCTGCGCAGGTTCGGCTGGCGGTTCGCGCGGCCACGGCCCGCCAGGTGCATGCGCGCCAGCATCTGGCCGACTTCGACGCAGTGTTCGACCTCGGGCGCGAGCTGAGCCGAGCCATCCAGCTTGGTGACGATCGAGGCCGGCTTGCCGTGCAGCTCGCCGAACAGCGTGCCGTCGGCGCGCACCACCGGGTCCGGCACCGGCACGTCGTGCTCGGCGAGATGGCGCATCAGCTCGAGGTAGAACGGCAGCTGCGCGGCCGTTAGCTTCTCGAAGATGGTCAGGACATATTCGCCGCGCGTGGTGGTTAGAAAGAAGTTGCTGTTTTCGATGCCGGACGGGATGCCGCGAAACTCGACGACTTCGCCGAGATCGTAGCGGCGCATCCAGTGCGTGAGATCGGAATCGGAGACTGCGGTGAAAACTGCCATACGGGGAAGCGTCAAAACGGGTTGGCAGGCCGGCGATGCCGGCGGGATGGGTCAGTAGTGCCGGTTGATCGAGGGCACGCGCGTGATCGACACGTTACCCTGGTGCGGACGCGGCGAGATGTCGGGCGTCGAACTCATCTGGTAGCGTGTGCCGAAGTTGGAACGCACGTCGATCTCGACCGGCTTGCCGCGATCGCGGTATTCGGTGACCTCGGTGCCGCTCACGCTCTTCTCGTGGAAGCTCGGCGTGCACGTGATGTCGTCGAATTCGACCTTCGAGCTGACTTCGGCGGCGGGGCGGTTGATCTTGGTGAGATCAGGCAGGCCGGCAGCTTCGTCCTGCGCAGATCGGGCTCGTGCTTCGTCGCGCGGCTGTTGGCCGTCGGCAAATGCCGGCCCGGCGAGGGCGACGACTGTCACGAGCGCGGCGGGGAAAATGAGCGGCTTCATGAAATTCTCCAGATTAACCGCATGATTCTAGCAAAACCGGCCGGGTACCGAGCTTGCCGTCGTGCCGCTGTGGCGGTGCCGCGTCGTCGCGCGAAAGTCACCGGCGCGCGGCTGCTTGCGAGATAATGTCGAACACAACCGAAAAGTCAATCGACAATGAACAAGGATACGCATCGCCAGCATCTTCCGCTCTCGCCCGAGAGCCCCTCTGTCGAGGCCTTCGACGACCCGGTCGCGGCAGTCGCGCGG
>JAYFSB010000336.1:0-3185 GCA_040946865.1 Burkholderia sp. | reverse complement strand
AGCTTGCCGAGAGCTATCTCGTGTTTGCATCGCTTGCCTGCGTGTTTGGGTCAGTCGTAAATGTGAACACTGCCTAGCGATCGAGTTGCTCGGACTTGCGACCGAAGTGCATGCGTTTGAGCTTGTCGATTAGCGCCCTCAAGCGTTCGATCTCCTGATCACGCGCAGCCAGCTCCTGCACCATTTTCTCGAGTGAGGCTTGTTGTTCTTCGATCGATGCCTGCTGCTCGAGCACCAGGGCATGGAGCTCGGCAACGGTATCAGGAAGTGGCGCATGATCGGACATGCGTCGCATGTTTATAAGCCTTGCTCACGGGTTACAACATCGGGCGCGCGACGGTGCGCCGAGGCTGGTGCCAATCGATGCCCTCGAGCAACATCGACAACTGAGCGCTCGTCAGATGGGTTTTGCCACCGTCGGCCTACGGCCAGATAAACCGACCTCGCTCCCATCGCTTTGCAAGCAGACAGAGCCCGTCATCAGTGGCCTACAGTATCTTGACGAGATCGCCGCGGCGCCCACGGAAGATGAATAGGTGGCTACCCAGCGGATTTTCTTCGAGCGCTGCCTGTACTTTCGCAGCCAGTCATCCGAAACGCCTATCGGTGACGCCCGCCGCAAGCCAGATACGTGTACCGGTAGGCAAAAAGATCATGATCGCAGACTCTGCAATACGATTCGCAGCATATCGGGGTCGACAACGCCATCGACCTTGACCGCCGTTCGTTCGATCCGGACTTCAAGCGTGCCAACGGGTACAGCCGGTTTCGTGATCTCCGGTTTGATTGGTGGCGCTGCGATGACCTCCGGCCTCATATCGCTCACGGTCATCACTGGCAGCAGTGTTGCCTCTGACGCCATTTGCTCGGCACGATGCCGGTGCCACCAGGTGAACGCCAGATTCGCATTCGCGACTATACTCGCGGGCCCAGTTTCGCGACTGAAACACCTGGCTCGTACGCGGCGATTGCGATGCGACGCCGGAACCCAGGACTATGGTTCGGGCGTCCTTTGCGACTACCCGGCTTCTCTGAGTCTAACAAAGTGGTGTCCATCACTTCGAAAATGATGGACAAATGATGGACACCACTTTGGCGTCGATCTTTGCTGGCGTCTACGATGACCATGCCGAGTCGCTTACGGATGAACCCACCTGCGGCCGACGATCACCGGTTTGCAGCCCATCCTGGGCCTTCCACCAGCGTTGCAGGGTGCGCACGTCAATGCTAGCGCAGTCTCGCAAGCCAGGCGCAACCGTACACCGGCCTGATGAGCCGCTTCGATGTTTCGGGCAGTTATCTGGCGATCCCCGAGATCGATCATTCGTCCTCTCCCTTGTAGAAAATCGCCTCGAGTTTTTTTGACCGCACCAACAAGGCGGTCGTCTCGGCCAGCGCACGGTCCTTGCGCCGAACTTCGCGCTCGAGTTCTTTGATCCACCGTCGTTTGCCCAGGCGTGACACGCACGTCCTGCGGATCGGCCAACGCCTGGGTGGCTGCATCCCGCCAGACAGCAAGCTCCTGCGGATACACGCCGTTCTCGCGGCACTATGCGCTGCGCGATGTCTCGTCAGCGCGGCAGTGGTGAGCACGGCGTCCAGTCGCGATGCAGCTGTTCAGGGCCCGCCCGCGGGCGGGCCCTGAACAGCGACTCACTGCGCCAGCGCTCCAGCGTGCCCACGTTCACGCGCGTTTCCTGCGCAACATCTTCAACCAACGCGCTCTCCTGCGGCAGCAACCTTGCAACTACCTTTTGTCCTTGAATGCCTGTCCGTACTTTTCCACTTCTCGTCCTCATTTCGCCCCCGGATTTCCAGATCCTATTCGGGCGACAACTATTCTGACACGGGGGGTCTCGCGCCCGACTCGCGGCTATCGATGCTGACCAGCTCGATGGGGCGTGCCTACCTGGGCGGTACAGCTGACCGAGCAGTGCGAGACGCTGTTCGCGGAGCGGCGTGACGTCGGCGCGAGCGGCGCTGGCTGATCCTCAGCGGCAGCGAGCCGGCTTCGTCGATGTGGAAGGAGGCGTTGCGCAGGCGCATCGACCCGAAGCTGCGCACACTCGCGCAAAGGCTGGGCGAGCACGCGCGGGGCGGAGCGCTGGTGCCGCCAGCCAAAGCTTCGCTCAGGCGTGCGCTAGCTGCGCGAACACCCGGCCCTGCATGAGCCGCACGTCATACTGGCGCAGCAGCGAGAACTGCGTCTCGTCGGCCACCTGATCGAAGATGATCGGGATCCTCACGCGCTGCGCGTAACCCACCAGGGCCTTGACCATGCCGTCGCGCAAGGCGATCGCAGCATCCATCTTGACGTAGTCGGGGCTGGCCATCTCGGATTCGACGGCCAGGATGCGGCCCGGGTCGGGCAGCTTGTCTGCGACCTTGAATCCGTGATGCTGGTAGCTTTTGGTGAGGTAGCCGAGGAAGGTCTTGTGCGCGACCGCAGCGGCCGGCAGTTCGATCACGATACGCTCGGGGCTCAAGCCGAAGTGGCGCAACACCGAAGAGAAATGCTTGCCGTGATCGTACTTGACGCTTTTGAGCAGCCGCTCGTGCACGCGCAGGAACAGCAGCCCGTGCTGCTGCGCGCCGAAGAAATTGATTGCATGCAGCGCGCGAGAGAGCCGGTCCACCGCGACCAGCGTCGGATCGTCGGTGAGCTCCTCGAACGGATCGAAGGGCGCACCGTCCACGCGCAGCACCGCCTGGAAGCCGCGCTCGTCGCCGTAGCGCTCGATCATATCGGCCAGCGAGGAGGATTGCGGCGCGCCCGGCATCGTCACGTCGTAGATCGGTTCGTAGGCACTGCCGAGCGTCAGTTCGTGCAGGCGCGCCACAGCCAACTCGCCGCACGCGGCCAGGGCGATGTGCTCGCGCAGATAGGGCAGCTTGCCGGCTCGGTCGACCAGTTCGGGGATGGTGAGCGGGATCATGGATTCGTCAGGTGGGGTGAACGGCCGTCATGCAGCCAGATGACCTCGAGCATAGTAGCAGTGCGCACAATACGCGCTTCACCGTTTTACTCATATGGATATCGGCCCGGATCGGCGACCCAGGGTATACAGCGATTACGATATCCATAATGTAAGCAACTCGGCAAGACCGGTCCCCCATTCGCACGCGCGTGAGGCAAGATGATGAGCACGTGGAATTTGTGTGGATCATGTGAGATCGCGCCCACG
>JAYFSB010000335.1:0-3192 GCA_040946865.1 Burkholderia sp. | reverse complement strand
CTCGCAGGCAAGGTCGGCCAGATTGAACCCGTGCTGAATGAAATGAATCCGCAGCATGCGCTCCAGGCCAATCGGCGCGCGTCCGTTGCCACGTTTCGGGTAGTACGGCACGATCCGTTCCATCGCGTCCAGCAACGCATCGCGCCGCGTACCTTTGCGCTTCGTCTCGAAGACTGCACCCTCGTCAGCCGCCACCGCCAGCGTTGGTTGTTTCATTCTCGTTTGCCTTGCTCGGGTCATATAGAGGCCGTCCACGATCATGCTGTCGACCCGCTTAGTGTCGCCATCCGGAAGCCGTCGCGCGAGTCCGGCAGCACATGCGGCACCGCGCTCATGTTCTCCTGGCCGCCCGCGATGACGATCTCGGCGTCACCCGCAATGATCGTGTTGGCGGCCAGCATCACAACTTTCAGACCTGAGCCGCAGACCTTGTTGATGGTCATGCTAGGCAAAGCTGTCGGCAGGCCCGCCGATCACTTCGCTCACTTGATCGGATGCCACGCCACTGCGTTCCAGCACGGCGCGAATCACGCTCGCGCCCAGTTCTGGCGCGGCAATCTTAGCCAGCAAACCACCAAATTTGCCGACCGCGGTGCGCGCGGCCGATACGATCACTACGTCAGTCATACTTCATCAGTCATACTTCATCCTCCAAGCTCACACCACGACCCGCTCCGTTGAAAAAATGCCGGGGCAGAGATGGCCCGCGTGCGCTGCCTGTCGCGATCCGTCAATGTCCTGCTTCAATTCCTGACCAGAACGTAGCGCCCGGGTGCTGGCTCGATCACCGGAAAATGCACTGAACCCAGCGAGGCGCGCGACTTGGTCTTGCGGCCGCCGTACTGGTCGAGCCAGTCGATCCATTCCGGCCACCAGCTGCCCAGGGTGCTCGGTCGCCGCGTCGAACCAGTCCTGGGCCTGCTCTGGTAGCTCCTTCGCGTCTGGTGCGTCGAAGGTCCAGTAGCTGCGCTTGTTCTTGGTCGGCGGATTGATCACCCCCCCGCGATGTGTCCCGACGCGCCGAGCACGAAGCGCAGCAGCCCGGTTAGCAGCGAAGTCGAGACATAGGCGGTCTGCCAGGGCACAATGTGATCCTACGCGCGAGCCGTAGATAAAGGTCGGCACGTCGATGCGCGTGAGGTCGACCGGCTCGCCGCAGACGCTCGGCGCGCCGGGCTGGCGCAGCTTGTTCTCGAGGTAGGTATGGCGCAGGTACCAGGCGTACACCGGGCCCGGCAGGTTGGTCGAGTCGCTCTGTTCCAGTACAATAGGCCGAACGGCACCGGCGTGCGGCCTTTGAGGTAGTTGTCAACCACGTAGTTCCAGACCAGATCGTTGGGCCGCAGGAACGAGAAGGTATTGACGAACTCGACGCCGTGAATCAGGCCCGGCACCGCGCCGTGCTTGCCACCGATCGACTGCTCGCGCATCTGCACGTGTGCCTCGTCGACGAACACGTCGAGCACGCCGGTATCGGTGAAGTCGAGCATCGTCGTGAGCAGCGTCATCGAGGTGACCGGGTGTTCGCCACGCGCGGTCAGCACCGACAGCGCGGTGGCCAGCATGGTGCCACCCACGCAAAAACCGAGTGCGTTGATCTGCTCGCGGCTGGTGATCTGCCGGACCGTGTCGATCGCGGCCAGCACGCCATCGTCCATGTAGTCGCCCCAGCTCTTGGCCGCGATCGCCGCATCGGCATTGCGCCACGCCACCAGGTAGACCTGGTGGCCGCTGGCCAGCGAATTCTCGGGCTGCAGGTCGAGGATGTATAACTTGTTGATGCAGGGTGGCACGATCCAGCAGGGGCCTCTCGTAGACGGTCGCCGTGACGGGCTGGTACTGGATCAGTTCGTTCTCGAACACCACCGCGCCAGGCGTGTTAGCGAGGTTCTTGCCAACCACGAATTGCGATTCGTCGGTCTGCGCAATCTTGCCGCGTTGCAGGTCGCCGAGCAGATTCATCATGCCCTGCCGCAGGCTTTCGCCCTGCGTGTCGAGCACGCTCTTTTGCGCTTCGCAATTCAGCGCCAGGAAGTTGCTCGGCGCCAGCGCCGCGACCCACTGCTGCACCATGAAAAGAATCCGCTTATGCGTCTTGGCATCGGTCTCGATCGCCTCGGCATGCGCCTGTAGATAGCGCATATTGAGCAGGTACCAAGCGGCCGTGAAGGCATGCACGGGTGAGGCCTTCCAGGCGTCGGCGCTGAAGCGCGGGTTCTCCAGTTCAGGGGCCTCGAGCTGCGAAGCGGTCGCTTTGCGGAACAGCTCGGCGCTCTCGCGCGCATAGTCGGCCTGCAACTGCTACAGCCGCGCGGGCAGCACCGAGGCGACCGGCAGGGACATGCTCGGCAGCGCCGCACCGAACTGGCTGCCGAATTGACCTGCAAACGGCGTGCCGCTGGCCGCTGGCCACTTGGGCATGGCGAAGAACGAAAAGGAAAACGAAGCAGCCAGATTCGCTTGCGCAGCCTGACCGGCCGCGGCACGAAACGGCCCCATGCGTCGAGCCACTGCTGGAACATCTGTTGAATCGACTGGGACGCATCGGCCGTCTGGCACCCCGGATTGAAGTCCGCTTGTGAGGAAGTCGACGAATTTTTCGGTGCTGTCATACCTGCCTTACCGGGGCGACCTCAAATCTGAAGTGCAACACCTACCGAGAGGTATTGTGTTGCGATGTGAACCTACAAACACCTGAGTTGTGAAGAGCGCACGATGATCCAGCTGAGCCTTGAGCGGGGATGCAAGCTGTGGGCGACGATCGAGCGGTTGCTGCGTGAGCGGCACTCTCCCGAACAGATCGCGGGCATACTGCGAAACATGAATCCCGATGAGCCGGCCATGCTGGCCAGTCACGAAACTATCTATACCGCGTTGTACGCCCTCGCCCTTGCCGCGCGGTTAGTTGCGAGCGGAACTGATGCCTGTCTGGTGGCAGGCTCCGCAAGAGTCCGCGGCACTGGGAAGTGCGACCTGATCAAGAGCGCGCGAATGCGTCTTCGGTCGCGACGCTGGTCGAGCGTATCTTGCTGTTCGTCACCCCGGGCAAGATGGAGAACGCCACGTTACCTCGTTCAGCATGAACCTGAACCGCATCGACGCCCAGCGCCGTCTGAGTTAAGGCAATGCTGAACAAGTGTCTGCATTCGTGATGTCGTCAAGCCTGCGAAGCGAATCGATCATGAACGAAGT
>JAYFSB010000334.1:0-3194 GCA_040946865.1 Burkholderia sp. | reverse complement strand
AGGACAACTTCGTTCATGATCGATTCGCTTCGCAGGCTTGACGACATCACGAATGCAGACACTTGATCAGCATTGCCTTAACGTCACGACCAAGCGGATCGTCCGCGCGTGGCTCTATCGCGAGCAACTTTGGGAGATTCTCGATCGCAAGCAGATCGCCCGCATGATCCGCAGTCATTTCGACGGCATCGTCGCCTGGACCCAGACGCGTCAGACCAACGGCTTCCTGGAAGCCATCAACAGACTCTTCCAGGTCGCCAAGCGAAAGGCGCGGCGGATACACCAACCTCACGACCATGCGCACCGTGCTGTTTCTGATCGCTGGCGAGCTCGATTTTTCGAAGATCAACCCACATGTCACGTAACCCACTCAAATTTCAAGAGAGTCAGAGGTATTGTGTTGCGATGAGAATCTACAAACACCTGAGTTGTGAAGAGCGCACGATGATCTAGCTAAGCCTTGAGCAGAGATGCAAGCTGCAGGCAATTGCCTGCAGCTTGCATCGCGCGCCGAGTTCGATCAGCCGTGAATTACGCCGTAACGGCTGGCGTGCACCGGAACCGGCCGCGAAGAACAGGGACCGGGCTGTCCGTTGCTCGCTGGCGACGATCGAGCGGTTGCTGCGTGAGCGGTACTTTCCCGAACCGATCGCCTGTCTGCGACAGGCCCGCAAGAGCCGGCGGCACCGGGCGCGGGGCGAAGACCGCCGGGGCAAGCATCCCGAACCGGGTCAGCATCCACGATCGTCCGGCTGAGCTCGACGAGCGGATTGTGCCCGGGCACTGGGGAAGGCGACCTAATCAAGGGCGCGCATAATGCGTCTTCGGTTGCGACGCTGGTCGAGCGCACCTCGCTGTTCGTCACCCTGGGCAAAATGGAGAACGCCACCGCCGACGCCGCCGTCACTTCGTTCGGCATGATCCTGCACCGCATCGACGCTCAGTGCCGTCTTTCCCTGACCTATGATCAGGGACAGAAAATGGCCAGGCATGAGCAGCTCTGCGAGACCACCGGCATCAAGGTCTACTTCGCTGATCCGCATAGCCCTTTTGGCAGCGCGGGCGCAACGAGAACACCAACGGGCTGCTGCGCCAGTCCATGCCCAAGGGTATGGATCTGGCCGTGTTTTTCCAGGCCGAGCTCGAAGACATTGCCTGGCAAATGAACACCCGAACACCCACCCGCGCAAGAGCTCGGGCTGGGAGTGTCCGGCCGAACTGTTCATGCCCGAATCATTCGATGTTCGTCAGCATCATTATGAAATCGTTGCCTTGAGGGATGTCCTTCGGGCGCAACCGGCTTCTGTTGCACTTCAACCTTGAAACCGGGCCCCTGACGCTCATCATATGCCGCGCCAGCGACGTCGAATGTGAGCTGACGGCGCCGAGAGCCGCACGCCGACCATTGGATCGGCGCGTTTCCTCTGAATCCAAGCGCAGACATCGCCGGTCAATCTCGACCACCGCGATGCAACTATGCTCGCCCGTCAATTGCAAGTGATTCTCCTTCCGGTGTGATGAAATTAGCGCTTACCCACGATCTGCGCCACACCTAGGTAGAGCTGGCATGTGCAGCGCTACGCCCACCTTGTCGGCCGAGCCGACGCGGCGGTTGACTGCAAAGAGGAGATCTGAAGTGGCTGGGAACTGCTGAAAGCCTTACTAGGCTTGGCGCGCCCGGCTGGGATCGAACCAGCAACCCCTGCCTTCGGAGGGCAGTACTCTATCCATTGAGCTACGGGCGCTTCGGTAAACTGAAGCACGACCATCGAAAATCTGGACGGAACGGCGGCAAAATTCAAAGTCTACCTTGTTTCCATGACAGCGTCCACCGCTCGCGGCCGCCCCTCCAGAGCTTCCGCATGAAAAGGTCCGTGGGGCAAGGGTGAGCAGGTGGAAGTTAGTGGTTGTAAACATCGGCGTGCTGGGGTTTACTCTCGATTTTTGGTGAAACGAGAGATGCCTTCGATCATAGATGCGCTCGTCGAGTTGCGGGATCCGCGGTGCCGTTACCCGCTGGACGAGATTGTGCTGATGGTGCTGTGCGAAGCTATTGTCGAAAGTGGTGTACGGCGGCGGGCAGACAGAATTTTGAGAAAACGGTGGCGGTTTAGCTGAGAAGGTTGCGTGTCAGAAGCACAACCAGCGAACCTGACGGGGACCGGAACCGGCCACCATGGAAAAGACCTCTGTTGAATTTCGAGTGGGTGGTAAATTGCCCGATTTGCACGTGAGCGATGGTAGTCATGTATAGCAAGTTGTTCGAGACGGCTTTGGGTATCAGCGATCCGTGGTTTGTGAATGGCATCGACTTCGACACGGCTGTGAAGCGGTTGACGGTCAACACCGATTTCGTTGCCGACAGTCGCTTCCCGCATCCAGAGATCGCACGGCGGTCATCCCGTGCACGACATCGTTTTCAAGCGCTGCCGGCACTTGAACTTCTTCCAGCACGACTGCTACCTCGAAGTGCGCACGCGTCGCATCAAGCTGCTTGACGGCCGCGTGGCGCTCGTCGAGCCCGAGTGGGCCGGCAAAGCGCAAGGGTTCATGCTGCTGTTCGAGGCAAGGGTGCTGATGCTCGCCCAGCAGATGTCGTTCATCGCAGTCGCCCGTACCGTCGGCAAGTCCTGGCAGCGGGTGCACGCCATTTGCAAACGCTATGTCGAACTCGCGCTCCCCGAGATCGACCTGTCCGACATGAGTAAGCGACTAGAGTCTGTTTACATTTGAAAAAATGTGTTTATATCCTGTCTTTTGCGTAGCAAGACAGCATGGTACGAACGTTACTGAGCGACGAAGTATGGAACCAAGTCCAAGGAAGTATGGAACCAAGTCCAAGCTATCCTGCCGGGCAAGGAAGGCGACCATGGCCGAACGGCATCCAACCATCGCTGGTTCCTCGAAGCGAGGCTGTGGATTGCCCGAACCGGCAGTCCATAGCGCGATCTTCCCGCAGAATTCGGCCGATGGCATACGGTATTATGCCGTTTCTCGCGCTGGCGAAGCCAGGGTGTCTGGCCGCGGGTGGCGAATGCTTTGGCAGGCGACACGGAAATCGAGCACATCCTTATCGATTCGACGATCATGCGAGCGCACCAGCATTCGTGCCGGGGCCTTAAGGCAATGCTGATCAAGTTCACCGTCCCCGTGGTTCAGCCGTTATACGTTATAGATCGGTGGATATGACCCGA
>JAYFSB010000333.1:0-3195 GCA_040946865.1 Burkholderia sp. | reverse complement strand
CGCGACGGTGGCAACATGAACTTCTTCAACATTTTTGAACAGACGCCCGTGGATAGCCTACTCCTTCATGGTCCAATAATTGAAACGCTCGGCGACACCGTTGGTCTGCGGCTCGGCAACGAAGGCGTAGCTCAGCGTAATCTCCCAGAACTTGATCTGGGCGCGGAAGTCGTCCGACGTGTACTGCGAGCCGTGATCTATCCGCAGGGACAGTCTGCGGCCAGCGTCAGCTTCGACCGACCCGAACTGCTCGTGCACCCCTTGGCTGATTGGTTCCAGTGCGGCAAAGTGGTCCCCCACCTTGGTGACGTGGATGCCCACGCACGCTGCGTCGCAATGATCGACCGCAGCGAAGATCCAGGCCAGGCCTTCATCGACGGTTTGAACCTTGGCACCACCGGTGCCCCACATCTCATTAGATCGATCAGTCGTAATTCGACCATCATGAGCGTTGGGCGATTTCTGCGGTCGCCGGTGAGGCGAAAGCCAGCCGTGTTCGCGCATCAGCGGCGAGACACGGGCTCGGGACACGCGGATGTCGTCCTGGATGCGCAGGCGCGCCCATACCTTGCGCGCCCCTTCACCGACGAACGACGTACGAGCCAGATCGGCACGGATCGCCTCGAGCAGCTCGCGGTCCGACCCCTTGGGCTTCGGACCGCGTCGCATTGGAGTAAGCTGGGCAACGTTGCTCAGCAACCTGGTACGCTCGACATAGATCGTCCCGCGCGGGAAATCAAGCACCTGACACACCTGCTGCAATCCGAAGGGTTTGCCTATCGTGGAAATCGTGCGGCTCATGTCGACGACCTCCGTACGATCAAAGGGCGGCGTTCCTGCCGCTCGCGCGCTATGCGCAGAATTTCGAGATCTCCATGGTCAGTTCCCCCACGCGATGCATGGTGTCCTTGACGCTTGACTTCCAACGGATCGGTCTGGTGTGACTTTCAGCCCGGCTTCAATACCGGTAAGGGCAAGCTCACGCCACTGCTCGAGTTTGGCAATTGTTACGCCGACCTCGCGAGCAACGGCGTCAACGGATTCGCCGCGCCACAAACGCAAGACGACGGCACGTTTGCGCCCCGCTGACCACCGTTTGAATTCAGCCGGCGCAGGCGGCGTCTATGGTCGCGCTACGCGCTGCCTCCGTTGCCGCCTACGCAACCTCACGCGTGTCTACTTTCTTCAACATCTCAGACTCCAGTTTGGATGACACGTTTTACCCCAAATCTGTGTCTGGAAAAACGAAAAACCGGAGCCGCCACACGGTCCCTTCTTCGCGGTCGGTTCCGGTGCGCGCCAGCCGTTATGGCGCAATTCGCGGCTGATCGAACTCGGCGCGCGATGCAAGCTGCGGGCAATTGCCCGCAGCTTGCATTCCTGCTCAAGGCTCAGCTGGATCATCGTGCGCTCTTCTCAGGTGTTTGTAGATTCACATCGCAACACAATACCTCTCGGTAGGTGTTGCACTTCAGATTTGAAGCCGCCCGCCGTTTTCCCTATCGTCCTCTTGCCAAAAGCTGCGAGACCGAACGGCAGCGCGGTTTCCAGCGCAGTGTGCCTGCGTGGTCAATCTCCAGTTCTGAACGACAATGGCACTCATCGTACATAAATACGGCGGCACCTCGATGGGCTCAGTCGAGCGCATCAAGAACGTCGCGAAACGCGTCGCGAAATGGCGTCAGGCCGGTCACCAGCTGGTTGTCGTGCCCTCGGCGATGTCAGGCGAAACGAATTGCCTGCTGGGTCTCGCGAAGGAAATCGCGAGCCAGCCCGATCCGCGCGAACTCGACATGATTGCCTCGACGGGCGAGCAGGTCAGCGTCGGCCTGCTGGCGATCGCACTGCAGGAAATCGGCGTTCCGGCCGTCAGCTACGCTGGCTGGCAAGTGCCTATCAAGACCGACAGTGCATTCACCAAAGCACGCATCCAGTCGATCGACGATGTGCGCGTCAAGAAGGATCTCGTGGAAGGCAAGGCAGTGATGATCACCGGCTTCCAGGGCGTCGATCCGGAAGGCAACATCACCACGCTGGGCCGCGGCGGCTCGGACACCTCGGCGGTCGCGGTCGCGGCGGCGCTGGGTGCCGAGGAGTGCCTGATCTATACCGACGTCGACGGCGTGTACACGACCGATCCGCGCGTGGTCGATGGCGCGCGCCGGCTCGACCGCGTGACCTTCGAGGAGATGCTGGAAATGGCCAGCCTCGGCTCGAAGGTGCTGCAGATCCGTTCGGTCGAATTCGCTGGCAAGTACCGCGTGAAGACGCGCGTGCTGTCGAGCCTGACCGATCCCCTGATTGCGCTCGACGAAGAGATGAAGTCTGGCACCCTGATTTCTTTTGAAGAAGACGAGACGATGGAAAAGGCAGTCATTTCCGGCATCGCATTTCAGCGCGATGAAGCCCGCATCGTGGTGATGGGTGTGCCCGACAAGCCAGGTATCGCCTACCAGATCCTCGGCTCGGTGGCCGACGCGAGTATCGACGTCGACATGATCATCCAGAATCAGAGCGTGGCCGGCAAGACCGACTTCACGTTCACGGTCGGCCGTGGCGACTACCAAAAGGCGATGGACATTCTGATCAACCAGGTCAAGGGCCATGTCAACGCCGAGCAGGTGCTGGGCGACCCGAAGGTCTCGAAGGTCTCGGTGGTGGGCGTGGGCATGCGCTCGCACGTGGGCGTGGCGAGCACGGCGTTCCGCACGCTGTCGGAAGAGGGCATCAACATCCAGATGATCTCGACCTCCGAAATCAAGATCTCGGTGTTGATTGACGAGAAGTACATGGAACTGGCCGTGCGCGCGCTGCACAAGGCGTTCGAGCTGGACCAGGCCTGAGTTCGCGGCTTTTTCGTGGATTCAAGCGCGCGGCCGAGGCCGGCCGCGCGGCTCCTTAGAAGCGGGTTGTCGTTTCGGCGAAAAAAGCGTGCCGAGACATTTGACCTCGGCCCAATGAGCAGATAGAATCCGCACTCTCGTCGCGACGCCTACTTTAATAGGTAGGCGCAAGCGAAAAATTTTGGAGACGTGGCCGAGAGGTCGAAGGCACTCCCCTGCTAAGGGAGCATTTGGGCCAAAACCTGGATCGAGGGTTCGAATCCCTCCGTCTCCGCCAATGGGCGGTGACAAAACCCCGCAAGTTCTCAGACTTGCGGGGTTTTGTATTTTTCGGCTTATCGCGACCACGCAG
>JAYFSB010000332.1:0-3203 GCA_040946865.1 Burkholderia sp. | reverse complement strand
TGAGCGAGAACCAGGCCTGGGGCCCGCCGATCATCTGAATGGCACCCAGGACGACCGACAACAAACCAGGACAACTTTGTTCATGATCGATTCGCTTCGCAGGCTTGACGACATCACGAATGCAGACACTTGATCAGCATTGCCTTAACTCTGCAGGGCGGCCTGCAGCAGCCTGGCGCGCGCGACCGCGAGATCGGTCGGCGGCGTGGCCTCGGGTGAGACCGTGCCCCAGACTTCGTAACCGGCCGCCTCCAGCGCCTCGGCCACTGTGCGGCCGAGATCAACGCGACCGCTCGCGTCCCGATCCCATTGAACGTTAGTTGTACGGCGAATCTCCAATGACGGGCAGCCATTCGTCTACAATCTCGCCTTCCCACAAACGAATATCAGGAAAAGCTGGTGTCCGAAGCCGCCCCCACTCCCGCGCGCAAGTCCAAGAACGCGCCCGTCGTGCAAGTCAGCGCGCCTATCGAGATCGAATCGCTCGACCATGAGGCGCGTGGCGTCGGCCGCATCGTGAACGAGGATGGCGAGCCCGGCAAGGTGATATTCGTCGAGGGCGCGCTGCCGGGTGAGCGCGTCACCTATTCGAGCTATTGCCGCAAGGCCAGTTACGAGCAGGCCACCCTGGTCGAGGTGCTGCGCCCGAGCGCGATGCGCAGCGAGCCCAAGTGCCAATTCTTCTGCATCTGCGGGGGCTGCTCGATGCAGCATCTCGACGTGCGCGCGCAGGTCGCGATCAAGCAGCGCGTGCTCGAGGACAATCTATGGCATCTCGCCAAGCTGCGCTCGGAGGCGATGTTCTCGCCGATTCACGGGCCTTCGTGGGGCTACCGCTACCGCGCGCGGCTGACCGTACGCAACGTTGCGAAGAAGGGCGGTGTGCTGGTCGGTTTCCATGAAAAGAAGAGCAGCTACGTGGCCGACATGACGAGCTGCGAGGTGCTGCCGCCGCACGTTTCGGCCCTGCTCGTGCCGCTGCGACGGCTGGTCGAGAGGCTGTCGATCAGCGATCGCATGCCGCAGATCGAACTGGCGGTCGGCTCGAGCGTGACTGCGCTGGCGTTGCGCGTGCTCGAACCGATCAACGCGGCCGACGAAGCGCTGCTGCGCGAGTTCGCCGATGTCCACCAGGTTCAGTTCTGGCTGCAGCCGAAGGGACCGGATTCGGTGTTCCCGTTTTATCCGCTCGACAAGTCGCTCGATTACACGCTGCCGGAATTCAATATCCGCATGCCGTTCAAGCCGACCGATTTTACCCAGGTCAACCATCAGATCAATCGCGCGCTGGTCGGTCGCGCGCTACGTTTGCTCGCGCCGCGCCGCGAGGATTGCGTCCTCGATCTGTTCTGCGGGATCGGCAACTTCACGTTGCCACTGGCGCGCCTGTCGCGCGAGGTGGTGGGAATCGAGGGTAGCGAGGCGCTGACCACGCGCGCGCTGGCCAATGCCAAGGAAAACGGTGTCGACGGCCATACCTCGTTCGTCTGCCGCAACCTGTTTGAGATGACGGCCGACGACCTGCGCGCTCTCGGCGCATTCGATAAGTTCCTGGTCGATCCGCCGCGCGAAGGCGCGCTGGCCGTCTCGAAGGCGCTGGCGAAGATCGCCCAGAACGGCGACGGCCCCTTGCCGAAACAGATCGTCTACGTCTCCTGCAATCCGGCTACGCTGGCACGCGACGCCGGCCTGCTGGTACACGAGGCCGGCTACCGGCTGCGCGGCGCGGGCATCGTCAACATGTTCCCGAATACCTCGCACGTCGAATCGATCGCGGTGTTCGAGCGCGACTGAGCCGATTTCGGGTGGGTATAAAAACCGCCTCTGTTGAATTTTGAGTGGGTGGTAAATTGCTCGATTTGCACGTGAGCGACGGTAGTCATGCATAGCAAGTTGTTCGAGATGGCGTGAGTGACTCGGCATGGCCGTCGTAGACGCCAGCAAAGATCGACGCCAAAGTGGTGTCCATTAAAGTGGTGTCCATGATTTTCGAAGTGATGAACACCACTTTGTTAGACACAGAAAAGTCGGGTAGTCGCAAAAGACGACCGAACCATAGTCCTGAGTTCCGGCGTCGCACAGCAATCGCCGCGTGCGAGCTAGGTGTTTCAGTCGCCAAACTGGCCCGCGAGCATGACGGTAGGCGTCCAGTTGCGCGGTTCTGGCCCGACCAGAGCGTGCCGGATGCCGCTCACGAGCGGCCTGGTAGAGCTCGTGCCAAGCGGCGAGAGGATCGCGATGTCTTCACCGGCGTGCCGTTGCGCCGGTGTGACGTAACGGATGCCGCTGTGCCGATGCTCGTTGTGGTACCAATGCACGAAAGCGCATCGCCCATTGCCTGGCGGCGTCCAGGTCTGCAAAGCCGTGCGCCGGGAACTCGGGACGGTACTTGGTCGTACGAAACAGGGATTCGACAAACGCGTTGTCGTCGCTGACGCGCGGACGCGAATACGAGGGCTTCACGCCAAGCCAGTGAAGCATCGCCAGTACCGAACGGGGCGCTGCTCGTCAGGGCAATCCCTTCGGTCAACGCCCGCCCGCTGAATGACCCGGACGGCATGATTGGCATCGTTGGTGCCGTGCACTTCCCAGGCGATGATCTTGCAGCTGTAGATATCCATGATCAGGTACAGGTAGAACCACATGCCGGCCACGGTGGCGGGCAAATGCTTCATATCCCAGCCCCAGACTTGGCGAACTGCGCTCGCGAGGTGCATGCTTGGCTGGCTTGAGGCGCTTTGGCCCGGCCGTGATGAGCGTTCTGACCTTGCGCCCGCAGTAACCAACCGAAAATTGATTCGCTCGCCAGATAGACGCCTTCGTCGGCCAGCGCTGGCACGATCCGCGCAGGCGGCATATCTGCGAAGCGCGGTTCGTTGGCGACCGCGAGCACAGCCTGACGCTCTGGTTCGGTCAGCGCATGTGGGTGTTGGCCTGGGATGAACCGCCTGCGGCCGACGGTCGCCGGTTTGCAGCCCATCCTGGGCCTTCCAGCGTTGCAGGGTGCGCACGTCAATGCCGGCAAAGTCTCATAAGACAGGCGCAACCGTACGTCGGCCTGATAAGCCGCTTCGATTTTTCGGGCAGTCGTCTGGCGATCCCCGAGACCGATCATTCGCCCTCTCTCTTGTGGAAGATCGCCTCGAGTTTTTTTGACAGCACCAACAAGGCGGTCGTCTCGGCCAGCGCACGGTCCTTGCGCC
>JAYFSB010000331.1:0-3203 GCA_040946865.1 Burkholderia sp. | reverse complement strand
GCTGTTTCATTTTCGTTTGCCTTGCTCGGGTCATATCCACCGATCTATAACGTATAACGGCTGAACCACGGGGACGGCGAACTTGATCAGCATTGCCTTAATGCGATTGAAGAACCGTTCGACCAGGTTGCGTGTACGGTAGAGCACACAGTTGTAGCGGCGTTTTGTCTGGCGATTCGAACGCGGGGGAATCATGACTTTTGCACGGCTGGCGCGAATTCGTTGCACGAAGTGGTCAGCATCGTAGCCCTTGTCTGTGATAACCGCTTTGGTGCGCAAATGCTCGACCAGTTGCGCCGCGCATGAGATGTCGGCGACCTGTCCTTCAGTGACGATCAGTCGCAACGGGCGGCTCTCCGAATCCACCGCCAAATGCGGTTTGGTGCTCAGTCCGCGTCGGGAACGTCCGAGCGCTTGCGGCCCACTTTTTTAAGGCTCCGGCCGAATACTTGTGCGCTCGCACGATCGTCGAATCGATAAGGATGTGCTGGATTTCCGTCTCGCCTGCCAAAGCATTCGCCACCCGCGGCCAGACACCCTGGCTTTGCCAGCGCGAGAAACGGATGTATACCGTATGCCATCGGCCGAATTCCGCGGGAAGATCGCGCCATGGACTGCCAGTTCGGGCAATTCACCGCACCGCTTCGAGGAACCAGCGATGGTTGGATGCCGTTCGGCCATGGTCGCCTTCCTTGCTTGGCAGGATAGCTTGGACTTTGTTCCATACTTCGCCGCTCAGTAATGAGCGTACCATCCTGTCTCGTTACACAGAAGACAGGCTATAAACACATTTATTCAAATGTAAACAGACCCTGACCATCATCTCCAGGAGCAGGGCGAGCCATCGCCTAGAGGGGAACCCCTGGCCCCTCGCGCGGCTCGGCGCGTCTGCCGTCGTTCCCGCCGCACATCAGCTGAGCCTGGTGACGCGGGCTAAAATGCCAGTTCGCAATCAAATCGGCAAACGCTGGAGCACACGCATGGAATGCAAAGTTAGCTGGATCGGCCAGGATGGCATGGCGTTCGTCGCCGAGACGAGCAGCGGCCATCTTGTGACGATGGACGGCCCCCCTGAGGGCGGTGGCCACAACCTCGCCGCGCGCCCGATGGAAATGGTGCTGCTCGGCACCGGCGGCTGCACCGCCTATGACGTCGTGCTGATCCTCAAGAAGAGCCGCCAGGAAGTGACGGGCTGCTCAGTGTCGCTGAAGGCCGAACGCACCAGCGAGGATCCCAAGGTGTTCACCAGGATCCACTTCCACTTCACTGTGAAGGGCCGCAACCTGAACCCGACCAAGGTTGAGCGTGCGATTAACCTGTCGCACGACAAGTACTGCTCGGCGTCGAGCATGATCGCCAAGACGGCCGGGTTGACGCATTCGTTCGACATCGTCGCCGACTGACGCTGGCCGGCGCACACGCGCGCCGAAACCCCGCACCAAAACAAAAGGCTGGCCCCTTCGGGGGGCCTGTTTTTTTAAATCGAGCTGCAAAGCGAGCCGATAAGCCGGATTCTGTGCACCTCGCGCGTCCAGAACGCGCAGGGCGTGGCAGTCATTCCTCTAGGCGCGCCATTGCTGACACGCTCAAGCTTCCTACCCGCAGGCGAAACGGGGGCACCGTTCTGCATCGCGAGAATGCGCGCCTGCCTACTTGGAATTGCTCCGGGTGGAGGTTACCGTGCCGGCCTACGTCGCCGCAGCCGCGGTGCGCTCTTACCGCACCGTTTCACCCTTACCTGATCCCGGCTTACGCCGGGCCATCGGCGGTCTGTTCTCTGTTGCCCTGTTCCGCGTGTCACCACGGATGGCCGTTAGCCATCACCCTTGCCCTGGCGGAGTCCGGACTTTCCTCGCCCCGCGTGGCCGAAACTACGCGGGCCGCGACTGCCTGGCCCACTTTGCGAGGCGAATTCTAGCATCGACGGGATCGCGCCGCGAGCAGGGGACGGCAAGCGTATAGGGCTTCTGCATGAAGGCCCTTGTCGTAAGCGACTCGGCATAACCGTCGTAGACGCTAGCAAAGATTGACGCCAAAGTGGTGTCCATCATTCTGGCTCTCTTGAAATTTCAGCGGGTTACTGGACATGTGGGTTGATCTTCGAGAAGTCGAGCTTGCCGGCGATCAGAAACAGCACGGTACGCATGGTCGTGAGGTTGGTGTATCCGCGCACTTTTGGCTTGGCGGCCTGGAAGAGTCCGTTGATGGCTTCCAGGAAGCCGTTGGTCTTGACGCATCTGAGGCCAGGCGACGATGCCGTCGAAATGACTGCGGATCATGCGGGCGACGGTCCTTCATCGGATCGACCTTCGAGCGCATGACGTTCGTGCACCACTGCTCGAGCATTTCGTTGACGACGTTGATCTGCTTGCGATCGAGAATCTCCCGAAGATGCTCGCGATAGCGCCACGCGCGGGCGGTCCGCTGGTCACGATCCTTCAGTAGCGACCATCGCAATCCCCCCGTGTCAGAATAGTTGTCGCCCAGATAGGATCTGGAAATCCGGGGGCGCAATGAGGACAAGAAGTGGCAAAGTCCGGACAGGCATTCAAGGACAAGGTGGTTGCAAGGTTGCTGCCACCGGAGAGCGCGCCGGTTGAAGATGTCGCGCAGGAAATACGCGTGAACGTGGGCACGCTACATCGCGACTGGACGCCGTGCTCACCACTGCCGCGCTGGACGAGACATCGCGCAGCGCATAGTGCCGCGAGAACGGCGTGTATCCGCAGGAGCTTGCTGCCTTGGCGGGACGCGGCCACCCAGGCGTTGGCCGACCCGCAGAACGTGCGTGCCACGCCTGGGCAAACGAAAGCGGATCGCCGCCGGATCAAAGAACTCGAGCGCGAAGTTCGGCGCAAGGACCGTGCGCTGGCCGAGACAACCGCCTTGTTGGTGCTGTCAAAAAACTCGAAGCAATCTCCCACAAAGGAGAGGACGAATGATCGGGAATGATCGGTCTCGAAGATCGCCAGATGACTGCCCGAAACATCCAAGCGGCTCATCAGGCCGGTGTACGGTTGCGCCACGCTCTTGCGAGACTGCCGGCATTGGCCGTGCGGCACCCTGCAACGCTGGAAGGCCCAGGATGGGCTGCAAACCGGCGACCATCGGCCGCAGAGGCGGTTTATCCCAAGCCAGCGCATGCGCTGACCGAACCGGAGCGTCAGGCTGTGCTCGCAGTCGCCAACGAACCGCGCTTCGCA
>JAYFSB010000330.1:0-3204 GCA_040946865.1 Burkholderia sp. | reverse complement strand
GATGCTGCGACAATCGAAGCGTTCGTCGAGAGCCATGCACGAGCATGGGGGAGAGCCCGAGCAGATCACGTCGGTCAACATTGACATGTCGTCCGCGTTCATCAAAGGCGTCGAGACGAACCTGCCGAATGCTCGCATTACCTCCGACAAGTTCCACGTCATCGCTCATGCGTCGAAAGCCGTGGACCAAATGCGGCGAACCGAGCAGCGAACCGATCCGGAACTCAAAGGAGTGCGATGGCCGCTGCTGAAGGATCGCGACCGACTGACAGCCGCGCAACGCGCCGATTTCGATACCCTGATCGTGAACGTCACGACCAAAATGGCGTTCACCCGATGCCAGGATTCACCGACGGTACAGGCGACTGCAGTGAACGACATCTGCTGGGCGAGCATCAGCACCATTGGCTTAAACAGCAACGTGAAGCCCTTGAGCCTTCCTTGGCCGGCCCCACTCGAGCTCGACGAGCGCTACGGCGGCCGTCAGTCAGCTTGATGCGAGGCGTGCGCACGTCGAGAAAGCAGTCGTGCTGGAAGAAGTTCAAGTGCCGGCAGCGCTTGACAACGGTGTCGTGCACGGGATAGCCGCCGGCGATCTCTGGATACGGGAAGCGACTGTCGGCAACGACATCGATGTTGACCCTCAACCGCTTCGCAGTCGCGTCGAAATCAATGCCGTTCACGAACCACGGATCGCTGATACCCAAAGCCGTCTCGAACAACTTGCTATGCATGACTACCGTCGCTCACGTGCAAATCGGGCAATTTACCACCCACTCGAAATTCAACAGAGGCGTAATATCGTTGACGCGAAATGGAAAAATGCGGAACCCGCGCCGAACCTAGGTAAAATACGCTTTTAACCAGCTAACGAATCAACATGTCTGCCAGCGCAGTGAATGTGACTCCCGGGCGCAATGTCGTCGTCGTGGGAACCCAATGGGGAGATGAAGGCAAGGGCAAGATCGTCGACTGGCTGACGGACCACGCTCACGGCGTCGTGCGTTTCCAGGGCGGTCACAACGCCGGCCACACCCTCATCATCGGCGGCAAGAAAACCATTTTGCGCCTTATTCCTTCCGGAATCATGCGCGCGGGCACGGCCTGCTACATCGGCAACGGCGTGGTGCTGTCGCCAGAGGCGCTGTTCAAGGAAATCGGCGAGCTGGAAGAGGCGGGCCTCGACGTGCAGTCGCGCCTGTTCATCTCCGAAGCCGCCACGCTGATCCTCCCTTACCACATCGCGATCGACCAGGCGCGCGAAGCGCGCCACGGCACCAGCAAGATCGGCACCACCGGTCGCGGCATCGGCCCCGCGTACGAAGACAAGGTTGGCCGCCGCGCGCTGCGCGTGCAAGACTTGTTTGACGCGAAGATCTTCGCCGATCGCCTGCGCGAGAACCTCGACTTCCACAACTTCGTGCTAACCCAGTATCTCGGCGGCGCGGCCGTCGATTTCCAGGCCACGCTCGACATGATGCTAGGTTATGCCGATCGTCTCAAGTCGATGGTCACCGACGTCTCGCGCCGCCTCTACGACGCGAACTATCAAGGCCAGAACCTGCTGTTCGAAGGCGCGCAAGGCACGCTGCTCGACATCGACCACGGTACCTATCCGTTCGTCACCTCAAGCAACTGCGTGGCCGGTGCGGCTGCGGCAGGTGCCGGCGTCGGCCCGCAGAAGCTCAACTACATCCTCGGCATCACCAAGGCCTATTGCACGCGCGTCGGCTCGGGCCCGTTCCCGAGCGAGCTCTATGACGCGGACAATCCCGCGCGCCAAAACCAGATCGGCCTTACGCTGGCCAATGTCGGCAAGGAATTCGGTTCGGTCACGGGTCGTCCGCGTCGCACCGGCTGGCTTGACGCAGCCGCGCTGCGCCGCTCGATCCAGATCAACGGTGTGTCAGGCCTCTGCATGACCAAGCTCGACGTGCTCGACGGCCTCGAGGAAGTGCAGCTCTGCATCGGCTACAAAATAGACGGCAAGGACGTCTGCCTATTGCCGCGCGGCACAGCCGACGTGGCGCGCTGCGAGCCGGTCTATAAAACCTTCTCGGGCTGGAAGGAAAGCACGGTCGGCATCGATCGCTGGGATGCACTGCCGGCGATGGCTCGCACCTACCTGACGCGCGTCCAGGAAGTGGCTGGCGTGCCGATCGACATGGTGTCGACGGGCCCCGACCGCGACGAGACGATTCTGCTGCGTCATCCGTTCAAGGTCTGAGGCCTACTCGCACGATGAGGCAAGCCACGCATCATCACGGCGCTCAGATCGCCATGTCTGATCCTCGCAACGACGACAAGAACCTCTGGGTGGGCTGGGGCGAGTATCACTGGCTCGTCGAGCTGTTCGCGCTCGCGGTGCACGAATCGGGCTGGAAGTTCGACCAGATCCTGTGCCTCGCGACCAGTTCGTATCGCGAGGCGGCCGGCACCCAGCAGGGCGATCTCGATATCGCGCAGTACATCACGATGTACGCGCAGCAACCTATCGGGCAACGTGCTGCTGGTCGACGACCTGTGGTCGATTCGGGCGTCACGCTCGCGCGTGCCCAGCAGCGCCTGAAGGAGCGCTATCCATCGGTCACGGTGGTGCGCTCGGCGGTGCTCTGGTACAAGGTTCTGCTCGAAGGTCAAGCCCGACTACTTCGTCCAGCACCTGGTGACGAATCCCTGGATCCACCAGCCCTTCGAGGAGTAGGACACGCTGCGCCCGCACAACCTGGTGGCCTGGACCAAGCGCGGCAATACGCAGCGCCACAACGAGGCGGCGCAGTAATCGACTCGCTCGACGAGCCGCGCGAAGAGTCGATCAGCGGGCTGATTCTATCAGCACCCACGGGTGCCGATTTTATTTTGCGCGCCGGCACCCAGCCTGCCTGCGCGCTTTCTGTCTAAACGGGGACGCATGCTACACCGGCCGCACCACGCCGCATCACAGCAACACCGCGAGGTGGCATTGCGACCCGGTCAGTCTAGGCAGTGTTCACATTTACGCCTGGCCCAAACGCTCAGGCAAGCGATGCAAACACGAGATAGCTCTCGGCAAGCTTGTCATATCGAGTGGAGATGTGGCGAAAATGCTTAAGGCAATGCTGATCAAGTGTCTGCATTCGCGATATCATCAAGCCTGCGTAGCGAATCGATCATGAACGAAGTTGTCCTGGTTTGTTGTCGGTCGTCCTGGGTGCCATTCAGATG
>JAYFSB010000329.1:0-3211 GCA_040946865.1 Burkholderia sp. | reverse complement strand
GACAACTTCGTTCATAATCGATTCGCTTCGCAGGCTTGACGACATCGCGAATGCAGACACTTGATCAGCATTGCCTTTACATTCTGTCTTTTGCGCAACGAGACAGGATGGTATGAACGTTACTGAGCGACGAAGTATGGAACAAAGTCCAAGCTATCTTGCCTGGCAAGGAAGGTAACCGCGGCCGAACGGCATCCAACAATCGCTGGTTCCTCGAAGCGGTGCTGTGGATTGCCCGAACTGGCAGTCCATGGCGCGATCTTCCCGCGGAATTCGCGCCGATGGCATACGGTATATATCCGTTTCTCGCGCTGGCGAAGCCAGCGTGTCTGGCCGCGGGTGGCGAATGCTTTGGCAGGCGAGACGGAAATCGAGCACATCCTTATCGATTCGACGATCGTGCGAGCGCCCCAGCATTTGGCCAGGGCCTTAAAAAAGTGGGCCGCAAGCGCTCGGACCTTCCCGAGGTGGATTGAGCACCAAACTGCATGTGGCGGTGAATTCGAAGAGTCGCCCGTTGCGACTGATCGTCACTGAAGGACAGGTCGCCGATATCTCGTACGCGGCACAACGGGTCGAGCATCTGCGCACCGGAGCGGTTACCGCAGACAAGGGCTACGATGCTGACCACTTCGTCCAACGAATTCGGGCCACTCGTGCAAAGGTCGTGATTCCCCCGCGCTCGAACCGCAAGACAAAACGCTGCTACAACCGTGTGCTTTATCATACACGCAACCTGGTCGAACGGTTCTTCAATCGCATTAAGACAATGCTGATCAAGTTCACCGTCCCCGTGGACCAGCCGTTATAGATCGGTGAATATGACCCGAGCAAGGCAAACGAGAGGTGTTGTGTTGCGATGGAAATCTACAAACACCTGAGTTGTGAAGAGCGCACGATGACCCAGCTGAGTCTTGAGTAGCGACAGAGCCGTCCGTTGCTCGCTGGCGGCTATCGTGCGCCGCTCGCCCTGCCGCGCGACCAGTTGCGAGCGGAACTGATCGCCTGTCTGCGACAGGCCCGCAAGCGCCGGTGGCCTTGGGCGCGGGGCGAAGACCGCCGGGTCAGCATTCACGATCGTCCGGCTGAGATCGACGAGCGGATTGTGCCCGGGCACTGGGGAAGACGACCTAATCAAGGGCGCGCATAATGCGTCTTCGGTCGCGACGCTGGTCGAGCGCGCCTCGCTGTTCGTCACCCTGGACAAAATGGAGAATGCCTCTGTCGCCGCCGCCGTCACTTCGTGCGGCATGATCCTGAACCGCATCGACGTCCAACGCCGTCGTCCCATGACCTATGATCAGGGACGGGAGATGGTCAGGCATGAGCAGCTCTGCGAGACCACCGGCATCAAGGTCTACTTCGCTGATCCGCATAGCCCTTGGCAACGCGGGCGCAACGAGAACACCAACGGGCTGCTGCGCCAGTACATGCCCAAGGGTACGGATCTGGCCATGTTCTCCCAGGCCGAGCTCGACGACATCACCTGGCAGATAAACACTCGCCCGCGCAAAAGCTTGGGCTGGACGTGTCCGGCCGAACTATTCATGCCCGAATCGGGCGATGTTCGTCAGCATCATCATGAAATCGTTGCCTTGGGGGATGCCCTTCGGGCGCAACCGGCTTCTGTTGCACTTCAACCTTGAAACCGTCCTTCGATTTCCCTATTATCGACGTTCGCTCTCGTGACTCCCCAACTTTTCGCCCTGATTCCCTGCGCCGGCACCGGCAACCGCTCCAGCTCGGCGCTGCCCAAGCAGTACCGCACGCTCGCCGGTCGCGCGCTGCTGCACTATACGCTGGCCGCCTTCGATGCGCTAAGCGAGCTCGCCCAGACTCTGGTGGTGATTTCTCCCGACGATCCGCACTTCGACGCACGCCGTTTTTCCGGCCTGCGCTTCGCGGTTAGCCGCTGCGGCGGCACTTCGCGCCAGGCCTCAGTGCTCAACGGGCTGATGCAGCTGGCCGAGTTCGGCGCGACCGACGCCGACTGGGTGCTGGTGCACGACGCGGCGCGCCCCGGCATCACGCCGGCGCTGATCCGCACGCTGATCTCCACGCTCAAGGACGACCCGGTGGGCGGCATCATCGCGCTGCCAGTAGCCGACACGCTCAAGCGCGTGCCGGCCGGCGGCGATGAGATCGCTGGCACCGAGGCACGCGATGGGCTGTGGCAGGCGCAGACGCCGCAGATGTTCCGCATCGGCATGCTGCGCGAGGCGATCCTCACCGTGCAGCGCAACAGCCACGACCTGACCGACGAGGCCAGCGCGATCGAATGGGCCGGCCATGCACCGCGCGTGGTACAGGGCAACCTGCGCAACTTCAAGGTCACGTACCCCGAGGATTTTGACTTGGCCGAGGCATTCCTGTCGCGGCTGGCGAACGCCTCCTGATCCACTTTCACCGCGGACCAGACTCAGCATGGACATCAGAATCGGACAAGGCTACGACGTACACCAACTGGTTCCCGGCCGACCGTTCATCATCGGCGGCGTGACGATCCCCTATGAGCATGGCCTGCTCGGCCACTCGGACGCCGACGTGCTATTGCACGCGCTGACCGACGCGCTGTTCGGCGCGGCCGCGCTTGGCGACATCGGCCAGCACTTCTCGGACACCGACGCGCAGTTCGAGGGTGCCGACAGCCGCGTGCTGCTGCGCGAATGCGTCAAGCGCGTGAACGCGGCTGGCTTCACGATCCGTAACGTCGATACCACCGTGATCGCCCAGGTGCCCAAGCTCGCGCCGCACATCGACGCGATGCACGCCAATATCGCCGAGGATCTGGGTTTGCCACTCGACCGTGTCAACGTCAAGGCCAAGACCAACGAGAAGCTCGGCTATCTCGGCCGCGGCGAGGGCATCGAGGCCCAGGCCGCCGCGCTGCTGGTGCGCGATGCAGGTTTTACCTTGGCGCGGTTTCAAGGTTGAAGTACAACAGAAGCCGGTTGCGCCTGAAGAGCATCCCCTAAGGCAACGATTTCATGATGATGCTGACGAATATCGAACGATTCGGGCATGAACAATTCGGCCCGACACTTCCAGCCTAAGCTCTTGTACGGGCGGATATTCATCTGCCAGGCGATGTCGTCGAGCTCGGCCTGGAAAAACACGGCCAGATCGGTACCCTTACATATGCTGGCGCAGCAGCCCGTTGGTGTTCTCGTTGCGCCCGCGCTGCCAAGGGCTATGCGGATCAGCGAAGTAG
>JAYFSB010000328.1:0-3212 GCA_040946865.1 Burkholderia sp. | reverse complement strand
GCCTTAAGCATGTTCGCCGCGTCTCCACTCGATATGACAAGCTTGCCGAGAGCTATCTCGTGTTTGCATCGCTTGCCCGCGTGTTTGGGCCAGTCGTAAATGTGAACACTGCCTAGCGACATGACGCGTATTTCTAATCCACCGCATACCAGAGAAACGCTCCGCGCAGACGTGCTGCCCGCGCTTGGCCTTACCGTCACCGAGGCCGCGGTCCACGTTGTCGCGCGTGCTCAACGGCCGGGCCGCCATCTCGCCGGAGATGGCTTGACGCATCGAGAACTGGCTCGGCATCGAGAACGGTGGCAGGGCCGATCTTTGGCTCACTGAGCAGCTCGCCTACGATCTGGCGCAGGCTCGCGCCAAAAGCATGTCCAAGGTGATTCGGGCTCACGCCCGAACCTTACGGCGCAGGGCTTGGCAGCCCCAAACGAAGAAAGCCGAGATTCCACATTCCGGCCTTCGTGTCTTACCCAACCGATTCGTCTGCCCAGCGCGGGGTCATACACCGCGCACGCTCAATAGAACCCCGGCTTGCCCGGCGGCCGCGTCTTGAAGCGCTTGTGTACCCAGTAATACTGCTCCGGCAGCAGCGGAATCTGCTCTTCCAGGAAGGCGTTCATGCGGCGCGCATCGAGATCGTCGTCGCCGGTCGGGTAGTGGTCCCAGGGCTTGAACATGCGCAGGCGATATCCCTTGTAGTTCGGCAGCACCTCGCCGATGAACGGCACCACCTGCGCGCGCCCGATCTTCGCCAGCCGGCCCACGGCCGTCAGCGTACAGGTAGGAATCCCGAAGAACGGCACGAAGGTCGAGTTACGCACGCCGTAGTCCATGTCGGCACCGAGCATCACCGGCTTGCGGTCTCGTAGCCAGCGCAGCACGATGCGCGCGCTGTCGGCTCGGCTCGCCATCTCGGCGTCGAAGCGGCTGCGCGCGCGCTTGGCTTCGACCTCCAGCAGCGGGTTCGAGAATGGTTGATATAACGAACCGCAGGTGCGTTGCAGCGAACGGTTCAGCCAGATCGAGCCGGCCTCGATGCCGACGAAATGCAGGCCGAGGAACAGCGTGGGCGGCAGGTACGGATCAGTCAGGTCGATCGCGCTATCCACCTCGATCAGCTTGGCGAGCTTCTTCTCCGAGCCGAACCATTGCACGCTGCGCTCGACATAGCTGCGAATCACATGACGAAAGTGCTGGCCAGCGATTTCCTCGCGTCGCGCCTCGCTCCACTCGGGAAAGCAGAGTTTCAGATTCGTATGTACGATGCGTTTTCTTCGGTTCGGGACGCGATAGAGCAGCCAGCCGAGACCATCGCCGAAGCGGGCTGTTACGCCATACGGCAGCAGCGCGAACAGCTTGAGCAGCAGCAACGCGAATTGCGCGCCCAGGCGCGCTAGCATGTGCGGCCTCGCGCTACCACGGCGGCTCGAAGGGCCGACGAATAAAGAAATGAATTCAGAATGATGGTCGGCGAAAATACCACGGCGCTCTTGTGTGACAAAGGAAGAAAGCCGATATAATACGGGCGTCGCCGAGTTAACTGACAACTTGCGGGGCGAAGCCAGACGGGCTTACCAGGCCTATCCGGACCCAGTAATCCGCTAAAGCGTCGCCACTTCAAAGCAACCGAAGCTGGCTACGTGAATGCAACCGTAACCACCAAGGAGCTTGAACAACGTGGCAAACGACTTCTTATTCACGTCCGAATCCGTTACCGAAGGCCACCCGGACAAGGTCGCTGACCAGATCTCCGACGCGATCCTCGACGCCATCCTCGAGCAAGACAAATACTCTCGCGTTGCCGCCGAAACGCTGTGCAACACGGGCCTGGTCGTGCTCGCGGGTGAAATTACCACCACCGCGAACATCGACTACATCCAGATCGCGCGCGATACGATCCGTCGCATTGGTTACGACAACACTGACTACGGCATTGACTACAAGGGCTGCGCAGTACTGGTCGCCTACGACAAGCAATCGCCGGACATCGCTCAGGGCGTGGACCGCGCGCACGACAACAACCTCGACCAGGGCGCGGGTGACCAGGGCTTGATGTTCGGTTACGCGTGCGATGAAACGCCGGAACTGATGCCGCTGCCGATCTACCTGTCGCACCGTCTGGTCGAGCGCCAGGCCAACCTGCGCCGCGACGGCCGCCTGTCCTGGCTGCGCCCGGATGCGAAATCGCAGGTCACGGTCTGCTATGTAGACGGCAAGCCGCACGCGATCGACACCGTGGTGCTGTCGACGCAGCACGCGCCGGATATCGATCTGCCGCAACTGCGCAAAGCCGTGATCGAGGAGATCATCAAGCCGACGCTGCCGGCCGAACTGCTCAATGGCGACATCAAGTTCCTGGTCAATCCGACCGGACGCTTCGTGATCGGTGGCCCGCAAGGCGATTGCGGCCTGACCGGCCGCAAGATTATCGTCGACACCTACGGCGGTGCCGCACCGCACGGCGGCGGCGCGTTCTCGGGCAAGGATCCGTCCAAGGTCGACCGTTCGGCCGCCTACGCGGGTCGTTACGTCGCCAAGAACATCGTCGCCGCGGGCCTGGCCTCGCGCGCGCTGATCCAGATCTCCTACGCGATCGGTGTGGCGCAACCGACCTCAGTGATGGTCAACACCTTCGGCACTGGCAAGGTGTCGGATGACACGATCACCAAGCTGGTCCGAGAACACTTCGACCTACGTCCGAAGGGCATCGTGCAGATGCTCGACCTGCTACGCCCGATCTACGAGAAGACAGCCGCCTACGGCCACTTCGGCCGTGCCGAGGCGGATTTCACCTGGGAAGCGACCGACAAGGCGCTCGCGCTGGCCGAAGCGGCCGGCGTCGACCTGGCGGTCGCCGTCTGAGCGTTTCGCCCGGCCGTCCCTGACGGCACAATAAAAAATCCCGGCCTGGCCGGGATTTTTTAGGATATTCGTAAAAGTGTGTGGGCGCCAGAGGGACGAATGAATGCGGCAACGGTGCCAAACATCGCAAAATCGTGTTGTACTCATTGGTTCTAATGGCGGTTCTAATGGCGTAAAATTCGATAGTCGAGAATCGCAAAAGTGTATTGAAGAGATGCCGTCATGATCCATGATTAGTCATGGGGTCGTTGAAGCCGCTTGCCAGCAAGTACGTCTGGTGGAAAACGCTAGAAGAAGCGGTGGTCATGCCTGAGCGGGTGATTGCTCAAGTCATGAACATCGGCGACTAC
>JAYFSB010000327.1:0-3214 GCA_040946865.1 Burkholderia sp. | reverse complement strand
TTGCCGAGAGCTATCTCGTGTTTGCATCGCTTGCCTGCGCGTTTGGGTCAGTCGTAAATGTGAACACTGCCTAGAAATCCGGGGGCGCAATGAGGACGAGAAGTGGCAAAGTACAGACAGACATTCAAGGACAAGGTGGTTGCAAGGTTGCTGCCGCGGGAGAGCGCGTCGGTTGAAGATGTCGCGCGGGAAGCACGCATGAACGTGGGCACGCTGGAGCGTTGGCGCAGTGAGTCATTGTCCAGGGCCCGCGGGCGGGCCCTGGACAGCTGCATCGCGACTGGACGCCGTGCCCACCACTGCCGCGCTGGATGAGACATCGCGCAGCGCATGGCACCGCGAGAGCGGCGTGTATCCGCAAGAGCTTGCTGCTTGGCGGGACACGGCCACTCAGGCATTGGCCGACCCGCAGGACGTGGGTGCCACGCCTGTGCAAACGAAGGTGGATCGCCGCCGGATCAAAGAACTGCCTCTGTTGAATCTCGAGTGGGTAGTAAATTGCCCGATTTGCACGTGAGCGACGGTAGTCATGCATAGCAAGTTGTTCGAGACGACTTTGGGTATCAGCGATCCGTGGTTCGTGAACGGCATCGATTTCGACGCGACTGCGAAGCAGTTGACGGTCACATCGATTTCGTTGTCGGCAGTCGCTTCCCGCATCCAGAGATCGCCGGCGGCCATCCCGTGCACGACACTGTTGTCAAGCGCTGCCGGCACTTGAACTTCTTCCTGCACGACTGCTTTCTCGAAGTGCGCACGCCTCGCATCAGGCTGCCTGACGGCCGTGTGGCGCTCGTCGAGCCAGAGTGGGCCGACAAAGCTCAAGGGCTTCACGCTGCTGTTCAAAGCAATGGTGCATCTGCTTACCCAGCAGATGTCGGTTCACCGCAGTCGCCCGTACCGTCGGCGAGTCCTGGCATCGGGTAAACGCCATTTACAAACGCTATATCGAACTCGTGCTTGCCGAGATTGACCTGTCCGACATGACGAGCATTGCCGTCGACGAAACGTCATACAAGCGTGGACACAACTACCTGACGCTCTCGTGGCTGATGCGCTCGAAGGTCGATCCGATGAAGGACGTCGCCCGCATGATCCGCAGTCATGTCGACGGCATCATCGCGTGGACCAAGACGCGTCAGACCAACGGCTTCCTGGAAGCTATCAACGGACTCTTACAGGCCAGCAAGCTCGACTTCTCGGAGATCAACTCACATGTCGCCTAACCCACTCAAATTTCAAGAGAGCCAACGAAATCGATGCCGTTCACGAACCACGGATCGCTGATACCCAAAGCCGTCTCGAACAACTGCTATGCATGACTACCGTCGCTCACGTGCAAATCGGGCAATTTACCACCCACTCGAAATTCAACAGAGGCTGTATAACGAGATATGGAAAACCCACATGCTGAGACATTCCGAAGAGTTGGCACATATGTGTTGCGACAGAAACCGATATAATGACAGTTCAAAGTATATCATTGTCATTGGGCCCCGGGCGGCTTAAGCGAGAAACCCGCGTGCGCACGGCCCCGTGTTGCAGTTTTCCGTCACTCCCGACGGTCACGGGGCACGAACGTGGTCACCGCCCGTCCATCCCTATGACACACCCCATGACCGCTCTGAACGCCGCTCCCACCGTGTCTCCTGTTTCCTCGCTGACCCTTGCTCGCCCCGACGACTGGCACCTGCACGTGCGCGACGGCGCGATGCTTGCCGCGGTGCTGCCGCATACCGCGCGCCAGTTTGGCCGCGCGATCATCATGCCGAACCTAAAACCACCGGTCACCACCACCGCCCAGGCCGAGGTCTATCGCTCGCGGATCCTCGCCGCACTGCAGGCCGGGATGCGTTTCGAGCCGCTGATGACGCTCTACCTGACCGATAACACGCCCGCCGACGAGATCCGCCGCGCCAAGGCGAGCGGCTTCGTGCACGGCGTGAAGCTCTACCCAGCCGGCACCACCACCAATTCCGATGCCGGCGTGACTGACCTGCGCAAGTGCGCGGTCGCGCTCGAGGCGATGCAGGAAGTCGGCATGCCGCTGCTGGTGCACGGCGAGGTGGCCAATGCCGAGATCGACCCGTTCGATCGCGAGAAGGTCTTTATCGACCGCGTGATGACGCCGCTGCGCCGCGATTTCCCGTCGCTCAAGGTGGTCTTCGAGCACGTCACCACCAAGGACGCGGCCGACTATGTGCGCGATGCCGACGCTGCGCCCGGCACGCTGGGTGCCACCATCACGGCCCATCATCTGCTCTACAATCGCAATGCGATCTTCACCGGCGGGATTCGGCCGCATTACTACTGCCTGCCGGTGCTCAAGCGCGAGACCCATCGCGCGGCCCTGATGGCTGCTGCCACCTCGGACAATCCGCGCTTCTTCCTCGGCACCGACAGCGCGCCGCACGAGAAGAACGCCAAGGAAGCCGCCTGTGGCTACGCCGGCTGTTACACGGCGCTGCACGCGCTCGAGTTGTACGCCGAGGCCTTCGACCAGGTCGACTCGCTCGACAAGCTGGAAGGTTTTGCAAGCTTTTTCGGTGCCGATTTCTACGGCCTGCCGCGTGCTAGCGAGACGGTCACGCTGCGCCGCGAGAGCTGGCAGCTGCCAGCCACGGTCGAGGCTGACGACACCTCGATAGTGCCGCTGCGCGGCGGCGAGTCGATCGGCTGGCGTCTCGCGTGAGTGCAGGGGGCAGCGGCGCGCAGTGGCCGGCGCGAGTTGCGGCTGGGTCCGGCCATGCACTGCTCGAGAAGCCCGTGCAGCTCTACAAGGCTTGTACCGCGCGCGGCCTGGATCGTCGCGGTGCCGCGCGCCTGCCATCGAGCCGCGGTTTCGCGTCGCTGCCGGTGTTCGGCCAACCAGAATCCGCGCTTCTACGAAGACGCGCAGGTATCCCTCCCGGGCGGCACTCAGCCGGCCTGAGTGCGTCGACTCGCTTGACTGCCTGTTGACGGGCTGCCGGGCGATTTTCGCCACCGTTTGATTTCATCGCGACCCTGACGCTCTGCCCAGGTGGAACGGCCACGCTTGCCCAGGGCTTCCGCATAAAGAGGTCCGTGTGGCAAGGGTGAACGGGCGAAAGTTAGTGGTTGTAAAGGCAATGCTGATCAAGTCCACCGTCCCTATAGTCCAGCCGTTATAGATCGGTGGATATGACCCGAGCAAGGCAAACGAGAATGAAACAGCCAACGCTGGCGGTGGCGG
>JAYFSB010000326.1:0-3217 GCA_040946865.1 Burkholderia sp. | reverse complement strand
GCGCGCCGCAAGAACCGCAACAAGTCGAGGATTCGGGCCCGCGTCGAACACGTATTCGCCGTGGTCAAGCGGCTGTGGGGCTTCACGAAGGTGCGCTATCGCGGGCTCGCGAAAAATGCGAACCGCCCCTGGGGCCCGCCGACCATCTGAATGGCACCCAGGACGACCAACAACAAACCAGGACAACTTCGTTCATGATCGATTCGCTACGCAGGCTTGACGACATCGCGACCGGACGATCGTGGATGCTGACCCCGTTATGCAGACGCTTGTTCAGCGTTGCCTTTACAAATGGCGTTCACCCGATGCCAGGACTCGCCGACGGTACGGGCTAGCGCTGCAAAAAACATCTGTTGGACGAGCATCAGCACCATTGCCTCGAACAGTATCGTGAAGCCCTTGAGCCTTGTGCCGGCCCACTCGGGCTCGGCGAGCGCCACGCGGCCGTCAGGCAGCTTGATGCGAGGGAAGGCGTGCGCACTTCGCGAGCAAGCAATCGTGCTGGAAGAAGTTCAAGTGCCGGCAGCGCTTGACAACGGTGTCGTGCACGGGATGGCCGCCGGCGATCTCTGGATGCGGGAAGCGACTGCCGGCAACGAAATCGATGCCGTTCACGAACCACGGATCGCTGATACCCAAAGCCGCCTCGAACAACTTGCTATGCATGATTACCGTCGCTCATATGCAAATCGGGCAATTTACCATCCACTCGAGATTCAACAGATGCACAACTTTTCGGCCGCCTTCGCGGGGGCATCGGTGCTGACCCTGCTCGCCGAACGCCGGATGTCGGCCGAATTCATAGACGCGCGCGCCAGCGCCACCTCGCACTCCTGAAGAGGCACATCAGATGGGTATCAACGTTCGCAATCTACACAAGCAATTCGCCGACTTCACGGCGCTTGACGACGTCTCGCTCGACTTCCCGCCCGGCGAGCTGGTCGCGCTGCTCGGGCCTTCCGGCTGCGGCAAGACCACCCTGCTGCGCGTGATCGCCGGCCTCGAGCATGCCGACGCGGGCCAGGTCGTGCTGCAGGGTCAGAACGTGGTCGATGTAGGCGCGCGCGAGCGCCAGGTCGGCTTCGTGTTCCAGCACTACGCGTTGTTTCGCCATATGACGGTGTTCGAGAACGTCGCTTTCGGCCTGCGCGTCAAACCGCGCGGCGAGCGGCCCTCGGAAGCCGTGATCTGCGAGAAGGTGCAGGAGCTGCTCAAACTGGTCCAGCTCGACTGGCTCGCGACGCGTTATCCGTCCGAGCTCTCGGGCGGCCAGCGCCAGCGCATCGCGCTGGCCCGCGCGCTGGCGGTCGAACCCAAGGTGTTGCTACTCGACGAGCCATTCGGCGCACTCGACGCCAAGGTACGCAAGGAATTGCGCAGCTGGCTGCGCCGCCTGCACGACGACCTGAACATCTCGACGATTTTCGTCACCCACGACCAGGAGGAAGCCCTGGAAGTGGCCGACCGCATCGTGGTGCTGAACCAGGGTCACGTGGAGCAGGTCGGCAGCCCGCAGGACGTGTACGATCATCCGCAGAGCGCCTTCGTCTACGAGTTCCTCGGCTCGGCCAACAAGCTTGACGGCGTGGTGCACGGCGACGGCTTCGTGGCCGACGGCGCGAGCGGCCCGATCGCGGTCAGCGCCGATTTCTCCGGTCGCGCGCACGCCTACGTGCGCCCGCACGACCTGCAGGTGGTGGCGCATGCCGGCGCACGCTCGGACGGCATCGCCGTCGACGTACGGCGCGTCGTGCCGCTGGGCGGCTCGGTGCGCATCGAGCTGGTGCCGCGCGCCGGCGGCGCGCTGCTGGAAGCCGAGCTCGATCGCGAGACCTGGCGCGCGCTGGCGCTCGGCGTTGGCGATGGTGCAACCGCGGTGGCCCGCAGCGCGCGCGTGTTCCCAGCGCGCTGAAGCGCCGCCGCCTCCTTCTTCATCGATAACAACAACGCCCCTGAGAGGCTGACCCATGAATTTCCAGCAATTGCGCTTCGTCCGGGAAGCGGTACGCCAGAACATGAACCTGACGGAAGTCGCGAACGTGCTCTACACGTCGCAGTCGGGCGTCTCGAAGCAGATCAAGGATCTCGAGGACGAACTAGGCGTCGACATCTTCATCCGTCGCGGCAAGCGCCTGACGGGCCTCACCGAGCCCGGCAAAGCGGTGCACCAGCTGATCGAGCGAATGCTGCTGGACGCCGAGAACTTACGCCGCGTGGCGCGCCAGTACGCCGATCAGGACAGCGGCCACCTGGTGGTGGCGACCACCCACACGCAGGCGCGCTACGCGCTGCCCAAGGTGATCCGCCAGTTCACCGACGTGTTCCCCAAGGTGCACCTGGCGCTTCGCCAGGGCAGCCCGCAGCAGATCGCGCAGATGATCCTCAGCGGCGAGGCCGACCTCGGCATCTCGACCGAGGCACTGGACCGCTATCCCGACATCGTGACCTTTCCGTGCTACTCCTGGCATCACGTGGTGGTGGTGCCGAAGGACCACCCGCTGGTCGGCCGCGAGAACCTCACGCCCGAGGAAATCGCCGAGTACCCGATCATCACCTACGACCAGAATTTCACGGGCCGTTCGCATATCGACCAGGCCTTCGCGAAGGTGGGAACGGTGCCCGACGTGGTGCTGACCGCAATCGACGCCGACGTGATCAAGACCTATGTCGAGCTTGGCATGGGCATCGGCGTGGTGGCGGCGATGGCCTACGACGCGCAGCGCGATTCGGGGCTGGATGCGCTCGACACGCAGCACCTGTTCGAGACCAGCACGACGCGGGTCGGCCTGCGCAAGGGTGCTTTCCTGCGCTCTTATGCCTACAAGCTACTCGAAATGTTCGCGCCACACCTGACCGAGGCAGAGATCGCCGCGCAACTGAAGGAAACCGCCGTCTGAGTGGCGGCGGGGCGGGGTGCCTTGCAGCCGCCTCGCCATAGTTGCGCATCGCTCGTCGCGCGAGCCGTTCCACCTTCCGTTTCCCCGGGTCATGTCCCGGCCGAATCCCGCGTGTGAACACACCATGTCTTGCGCCTGCCTTACAAGATTCCAACAATCCCTTGATCGGTAAAATCTCCGTTGCGTAATCGTCACGATCGCCCCCGACAGGTCGAGTGCCTCTATGCAGAGTTCACATTTACAACTGACCCAAACGCGCAGGCAAGCGATGCAAACACGAGATAGCTCTCGGCAAGCTTGTCATATCGAGTGGAGACGCG
>JAYFSB010000325.1:0-3230 GCA_040946865.1 Burkholderia sp. | reverse complement strand
CGTTGGCTGTTTCATTTTCGTTTGCCTTGCTCGGGTCATATCCACCGATCTATAACGGCTGGACCACGGGGACGGCGAACTTGATCAGCATTGCCGTAACTCAATTCAGTCGGCTACGTGCGGAGAAACTCGCGCTTACGCACAACCACCGCGCGCCGCCTGCTGGTCGCGCGGCCCATAGGACTGGCATGACAGACGCACAACGTGATCTCGTACTCTTCACCGGCGCGTCTGGCTTCGTCGGCTCCGCCGTCGCGCGCATTGCGCAGGCCCGGGGTTATGCCGTGCGCGTGCTGGTGCGCGCCTCGAGCCCGCGCACCAACCTCGCCGAACTCGACGCCGAGATCGTCATCGGTGACATGCGCGACGAGGCCTCGATGCGCGTCGCGCTGCGCGGGGTGCACTATCTGCTGCACGTCGCCGCTGACTACCGGTTGTGGGCACCAGATCCGCTCGAGATCGAGCGCGCCAACCTGGAAGGCGCGCTCGCCACCATGCGCGCTGCGCTGGCCGAGGGCGTCGAGCGCATCGTCTATACCAGCAGCGTCACCACGCTCAAGGTGACCGGCTCGGGCACCTCGACCGACGAAACCTTGCCGCTTACGGCCGAGCAGACGATCGGCGCCTACAAGCGCAGCAAGGCGCTGGCCGAGCGTGCGGTGGAGCGGATGATCGCCGAGGACGGGCTGCCGGCCGTGATCGTCAATCCGTCCACGCCAATCGGCCCGCGCGACATCAAGCCGACGCCGACCGGGCGTCTCATCGTCGAGGCCGCCACCGGCAAGATCCCCGCCTTCGTCGACACCGGTCTGAACCTGGTCCATGTCGACGATGTCGCGCAGGGCCATTTCCTTGCGCTGGAAAAAGGCCGCATCGGCGAGCGCTACATCCTAGGCGGCGAGAACCTGCCGCTGCAGCAGATGCTGGCCGACATCGCGCAAATGACCAACCGCAAGCCGCCCACCATCGCGCTGCCACGCGGGCCTCTTTACCCGATCGCCTACGCGACCGAGGCCATCGCCAAGTTCACCAAGCGCGAACCCTTCGTGACGGTGGATGGTCTGAAGATGTCGAAGAACAAGATGTACTTCACGTCCGCGAAGGCCGAACGCGAACTCGGTTACCGCGCTCGCCTGTATCGCGACGGGCTGCGCGATGCGCTTGACTGGTTCCGCGAGGCAGGCTACCTGAGGCGCTGAAACGCGCCGGACATGCGTGCCGTGCGGACCCGCGCGCACTTTGTTACACGTGCGGCCCGAACCGCGCACAGTGCAACGGGTAAAATCGCAAATCCTACGTAGAGAAAGCACGCATGAACCGGAACGACCAGAACTTGAACGACCAGATCGACGCGCTCGGTGCGGGCATCGATCAGCTCATCCGGACCGCCGGCGAGGCAGCGGCGCAGCAGGCTGCCATCGATCGCGAGGCAGCTGAGGCTGCTGCAAAGCAGGCGATGGTGGATCGCGAGGCCGGCGAAGCAGCACTGAAGCAAGTCGCCACCGAGCGCGAAGCGAACGAAATCGCTGCCAAGCAGGCAGTCGCTGACCGCGAGGCAGCCGAAGTCGCGCTCAAGCAGGCCACCGCCGAGCGCGAAACGACCGAAGCCGCCGCACGACAAGCGGCAGCGAATCGCGCGGCAGCCGCCAAACACGCGGCGCGCCTGCCGGCCCAGGACAACGCGCCGGCAGCGCTCGTGCGGCCGGCCGCCATTGCCGGCGAAGCCCCCGAATCCATCGAAGCCGCGCCACAGGCGCTGAAGCAGGCCGCGCAATCGGCCGCCACGCTCGCCGCCCAGGCAGCCTCCGACAAAGCCACCGCGGAACAAGCATTGCGCGAGGCCGAACAGAAGGAAGTCGCGCTCGAGCAGGCGATGGCGCAAGCGGCCAAGAAGCCGGCAGGCAAAGCCACTGCAGCAAATACGAAGCTGGTGGTAACTCGCCCCGCGCAGGATACGCTGACGCTGGCGATCGGTGGACACGCAATTCCCTTGACACCGGTGCAGCTGAGCCAGCTGATCGAGGAACTCGCGTATGCGCGCGCCTCGATGACGCCCGAGCAGCCGAATAGCCTGCCGACCGGCTGGCGCTTCGTGTCGACGCGCAATCCGATGATGGCAGTGCAGAAGCAGGCCAACGGCGACCGCCTACTGGTGGCGCGGCATACCGGCTACGGCTGGGTGCCGTTCACCTTTTCGCCGGACACGGTAATCCAGGTGTACATGCTACTGACGCAGTAAGTGCCGCGCTTTCGGGCACGGCGGACGCTTGCAGCGCTCGAAGAAAATCTGCTGGGTGGCCACCTATTCATTTTCCGTGGGTGCCGCGGCGATCTCGTCAAGCTGCTGTGAGCCACTGATGACTGGCTCTGGCTACTTGCAAAGTGATTGGAGCGAGGTCGGTTTATCTGGCCGCAGGCCGACGGCAGGGCAGCAGCTCGTCGATGCGGGTGATGAGGTAATCAGCGATGTGAGTCAGGACGTATTCCAGATAGGCGCGCAGATTGATACCGTTGAGCTTGCACGTCCCGATCAGACTGTACATTGCAGCAGCCCGCTCGCCTCCGGTGGCGGAGCCAACGAACAGATAATGCTTGAGTCCGAGCGCGACACAGCGTAGGGCGTTCTCGGCAAGCGCGTTGCTGATCCCAGCCTGGCCGTCCTCGCAGTAGAACACGAGCCGAGCGCTGCCCAGTGGTTCAACGAGTAGTGGATTGCTTTGGCGAATCGGGTGGCTTTGCCCCGGATATCGGCTTCGATGCCGTAGCGCTCGCCAATCATCGTGAGCAATGTCTGGGGGTCCGAGCTCCGCGTGCCCGCGTACAGTTGATCGAAGCCGGCGTAGGCATCCGCCTGCAGAATGCCGCGAGCCGCGGTTTGAGGGTGGACGCCTTTGCGGTCCGACGAGAAGTCGAATCATACCGCACCGCAGCAGGCTCAGTCGAGCCCGAGCGGCGACCGGACGTATCGTCCGTGTGCAATTTGCCGGGACGCAACGTGTAGCACTGGATCGCTTCGATCAGCGGTTTGCAAAGCTCGGGCGATCTGGCCGACCCAGCGTCCCATGCTAGCACTATTAAGGCAATGCTGAAAAAGTGTCTGCATTCGCGATGTCGTCAAGCCTGCGTAGCGAATCGATCATGAACGAAGTTGTTCTGGTTTGTTGTCGGTCGTCCTGGGTGCCATTCAGATGGTCGGCGGGCCCCAGGCCTGGTTCTCGCTCATTACGGAC
>JAYFSB010000324.1:0-3237 GCA_040946865.1 Burkholderia sp. | reverse complement strand
TGGTGCACGAACGTCATGCACTCGAAGGTCGATCCGATGAAGGAGGTCGCCCGCATGATTCGCAGTCATGTCGACGGCATCGTCGACTGGACCCAGACGCGTCAGACCAACTGCTTCCTGGAAGCCTCAACGGACTCTTCCAGGCCGCCAAAACGGGGAAAGGCGCGCGGCACGGATACACCAACCTCACGACCATACGCACCGTGCTGCTTCTGATCACCGGCAAGCTCGACTTCTCGAAGATCAACCCACATGTCGCGTAGCCTACTCAAATTTCAAGAGAGCTTTATGTAACAACGTCCAGGAACAGGTACAGCCAGGCAGCCGCGGTGCCGCCAGCCAGCGGCCCCAGCACGGGGATCCAGGCATAGCGCCAGTCGCTGTCGCGCTTGCCCGGGATTGGCAGCAGCGCGTGCATGATGCGCGGCGACAGATCGCGCGCCGGGCTCATCGCATAACCGGTCGGCCCGCCCAGCGAGATGCCGATGCCGAGCACCAAGAGGCCCACCGGCAGTGCGTCGAGCGCGCCTAGCCCGACCTGCGGCGCGGCCAGGTAGAGCACGCCGAGGATCAGCACGAAGGTGCAGATCGCCTCGGTCAACACGTTGTGCGTGACGCTACGGATCGCGGGCGCGGTGCAGAATACGGCGAGCTTGAGATCGGGGTCGACCTCCTTGGCGAAATGCTGGCGATAGGCGAGCCAGACCAACAGCGCGCCAGCCATGCCGCCCAGCATCTGCGCGACGATGTAGCCGCCCACCTTGACCCAGGCGAACTTGCTGGCCAGCGCGAGGCTGATGGTGACGATCGGGTTGAGGTGGGCACCGCTGAACTTCGCGGTGACGTAGACGGCCACGAACACAGCCATCGCCCAGCCCATCACGATCAGGTCCGCGCCGCGGCCCTTGGTTTCCGCGAGGAGCACGTTGGCGACCGCGCCGTCGCCGAGCAGCACGAGGATGGCCGTGCCGATGAACTCCGCAATATAAGGTGACATTTTTGGTGTCTCGCTACCCCAGTGCGGCGGACTCGCGCGATGCACGGTCCCGCCTGCTCGTTATGAATGATGGTCTTGTTGGTGCCGGCGCGTTGCGCGCAGATTACTGCGTGTCGTCGGCCCAAGCCTTGGCAGCGCGTACCGCGCGCTGCCAGCAGGCCAGCGCCGTGCTGACCTGCTCGGCCGGCAGCGACGGCGAGAAGCGCGTGTCGAGTTGCCACTGGCTGCGCACCTCGTCGAGGTTCTGCCAGTAGCCGATCGCCAGGCCCGCCAGGTAGGCCGAGCCGAGCGCAGTGGTCTCGGTGATCTGCGGGCGCACAGCGTCTACGCCGAGCAGGTCCGCCTGGAACTGCATCAGCAGGTTGTTGGCGCTTGCGCCGCCGTCCACCCGTAGCTCGCCGATGCTGATGCCCGAATCGGCTTCCATTGCGGCCAGTACGTCGAGCGACTGGTAGGCGATCGAGTCGAGCGCCGCGCGCGCCAGGTGCGCATCGCTGGTACCGCGCGTGACGCCGAACAGCGAGCCGCGCGCGCGGGCGTTCCAGTGCGGCGCGCCCAGGCCGGCGAAGGCCGGCACCAGATAGACGCCGTCGGCATGCGGTACGCTGGCCGCCAGCCTCTCGATCTCGCTGGCCGACTTGATGATGCCTAGGCCGTCGCGCAGCCACTGCACCACGGCGCCAGCGATGAAGATGCTGCCTTCCAACGCGTAGTTGACCTGATCGCCGACCTGCCAGGCGATGGTAGTTACCAGGTTGTTCTTCGACTCGATCGGCTTGTCGCCGGTGTTCATCATCAGGAAGCAGCCAGTACCGTAGGTGTTTTTCACCATCCCCGAGCTGGTGCACATCTGGCCGAACAGGGCCGACTGCTGGTCGCCCGCGATGCCGGCCAGGGGTAGCTTGGAGGCGAACACGGTGGTCTTGGTGTGGCCGTAGATCTCGGAGGAAGCACGCACCTCGGGCAGCATGCTGCGCGGGATGTCGAGCGCGGCCAGCAGCTCGTCGTCCCACTGGCGCGTGTGGATGTTGAACAGCATGGTGCGCGAGGCGTTGGTCACGTCGGTGATGCGCAGCTCGTGCTTGGTGAAGTTCCAGACCAGCCAGCTGTCGACGGTGCCAAACGCGAGTCGGCCCTGATGCGCCTTCTCGCGCGCGCCCTCGACGTTGTCGAGGATCCAGCGGATCTTGGTACCGGAGAAGTAGGAGTCGATCGGCAGGCCGGTCTTGGCGCGCACCATCGCTTCTAGCCCGGCGGCCTTGAGCGAGTCGCAGAAGTCGGCGGTGCGACGGTCCTGCCACACGATCGCGTTGTAGATCGACTGGCCAGTCTCGCGATCCCAGACGATGGTGGTCTCGCGCTGGTTAGTGATGCCGATCGCGGCGATCGCAGTGCCGTTCAGGCCCACGCGCGTGACGGCCTCGGCGGCGACGCCGGCCTGGGTCGACCAGATTTCCTGGGGATCGTGCTCCACCCAGCCCGGGCGCGGATAGATCTGCTCGAACTCCTTCTGGGCGATCGATACGATATTGCCCTGGCGATCGAACAGCATCGCGCGCGAGCTCGTCGTGCCCTGGTCGAGTGCGAGGATGTATTGATCCTGCATCTGTCTCATCTCCATTCGGTACATGATTGTGATTCGCGCGACCTTCGCGGCGGCGTGTGCTGCTCTCGATCTCGCGCGGCGGGTTCGGCCGCCGAGGCCGCCGTCTGGCCGCTTTGCGCGAACCAGGCATCGAGCGCCGCGGCGACCGTCTCCAGCGTGCCGGGCGCGACATGCAGGCCCAGCTTCGAGCGGCGCCACAGCACGTCGTCGGCGCGAGTCGCCCATTCGCTGTCGCGCAGGTAGCGCAGTTCGGCTTCGTAAATGCCCGGTGCGATTTCGGTGCCAAGCCCGGCCGGCGAGGTGGTGCCGGCGACGATGCGTTCGGCGCGGGTGCCATAGGCGCGCGCATAACGGCGCGCCAGCGCGGCCGGCAGCCAGGCGTGGCGTTTCGCGAAGGCCTCGGCGAACGGCACAAAGCGCGCGCTGGCGATATCGCCGCCCGGCAGCGGCTGGCCGGCGGTCCAGGCCGCGCTGCCCGAGCCGAGCGCCCCGACCAGCATGTCGGCCGCGTCCTCGGCCAGCTTGCGGAAGGTGGTGATCTTGCCGCCGAACACCGACAGCAGTGGCGCGCCCTGGCCGTTGTCCATCTCGAGCTTGTAGTCGCGCGTGACGGCCGAGGGGTTGTCGGCGTTTT
>JAYFSB010000323.1:0-3246 GCA_040946865.1 Burkholderia sp. | reverse complement strand
GACAACTTCGTTCATGATCGATTCGCTACGCAGGCTTGACGACATCGCGAATGCAGACACTTGATCAGCATTGCCTTTATCACCCGATGCCAGGACTTGCCGACGGTACGGGCGACTGCGGTGAACGACATCTGCTGGGCGAGCATCAGCACCATGACCTCGAACAGCAGCGTGAAGCCCTTGAGCTTGTGTCGGCCCATTCGGGCTCGACGAGCGCCACGCGGCCGTCAGGCAGCTTGATGCGAGGCGTGTGCATTTCGAGAAAGCAGTCGTGCCGGAAAAAGTTCAAGTGCCAGTAGCGCTTGACAACGGTGTCGTACACGGGATGACCGCTGGCGATCTCTGGATGCGGGAAGCGACTGCCGGCAACGAAATCGATGTTGACCGTCAACCGCTTCGCAGACGCATCGAAATCGACGCCGCTCACGAACCCCGGATCGCTGATACCCAAAGCCGTCTCGAACAATTTGCTATGCATGACTACCGTTGCTCACGTGCAAATCGGGCAATTTACTACCCACTCGAAATGTAACAGAGGTAAGATCATCGCCTGGGAAGTACACGGCACCGACGATGCCGATCATGCCGTCCGGGTCATTCAGCGGGCGGCATTGGCCGAATGGATTGCCGCTGACGAGCAGCGCCCCGTTCTGCGCGGTGACAACGGTTCTACCCTGAAAGCCACGACGGTGCTGGCGATGCTTCACTGGCTCGGCGTGAAGCCCTCGTATTCGCATCCACGCGTCAGCGACGATAACGCGTTCGTCGCATCCCTGTTCCGCACGGCCAAGTACCGTCCCGAGTTCCAGGCGCACCGCTTCGCAGACCTGGACGCCGCCAGGCAATGGGCGATACGCTTCGTGCATTGGTACCACAACGAGCATCGACACAGCGGCATCCGGCGCGCTGGTCGGGCCAGACGCGCAACTAGACGCCTACCGGTTTTGTCGCGCTCAATCCCGAGCGCGATGCCATCGTCAACGAGGTCGGAATCAGGGGTCATAAACAGGCTCACGTTGCATGACAGAGGCGACAACTACCTTGACGCGCACCGGCTTGATGATTGCGGTAATCAGTTTCATGAAGTCCTCTCGCTTTTCTGGTGGTCTGGGCGGTGGCCCGACTCACCGCGTTCTGTGGGTAGCGGGACACACTCGGCAACTCGCGTGCCATGTCATTGTCCGAACCATGGCGCTGGGCCGATCGGCGGCCCGGAATGCCTGGCCGAACAGCCAGCGCGGCGGCACTTCGCTGGCGTGCGTAATGGAAGGTTGTTAGAGTACTCGCATGTCCGGGGCATCCGACGCGCCGTAACGGGGGACGCGCGATGCCCGGAAACGGGCCGGCGGCACGCACCAAATCCACTCACGCGCGCCTTGCCAGCACAAATGCAACGAAATTTGCACATTTTTTGTGCAGAGAAGGGGAACGCCATGAAACAACCCAGCGACGTTTTCAACGAGCTGCAGTCGCGCGTCAGCGATCTGCTGAAGAACTCGCCGGCCAAGGATGTCGAACGCAACGTCAAGGCCATGCTCACCCAGGGCTTCTCGAAGCTCGACCTGGTGACGCGCGAGGAATTCGACACGCAGACCCAGGTGCTGGTTCGCACCCGCGCGCGCCTCGAGGAACTCGAGCGTCGCGTCGCCGACCTCGAACGCAAGCTCAACGAGCGCCCCTCGGGCCTCTGATCCCCCCGTTGCGGCCCCGACCGCGACTCCCCGCAGCCACACCCCCATCCCCCGCACGCGCCACGCCGGCAAGCGTGCACCACCTCAACGGAACACCCGGGCGGCGGCCTGAGCCCCCTCCTCCGCCTCCAGGAGAATGAAATGAGCCTCTGTTGAATTTTGAGTGGGTGCTACATTGCCCGATTTGCACGGGAGCGAAGAGGAGTCATGCATAATCAACTGTCCGAGACGGCTTTGGGTATCAGCGATCCGTAGTTCATGAACGGCATCGATTTCGTTGCCGGCAGTTGCTTCTCGCATCCAGAGATCGCCAGCGGTCATCCCATGCACGACACCGTTGTCAAGCGCTACTGGCACTTGAACTTTTTCCAGCACGACTGCATTTCTCGAAATGCACACGCCTCGCATCAAGCTGCCTGACGGCCGCGTGGCGCTCGTCGAGTCCGAGTGGGCCGGCACAAGCTCAAGGGCTTTACGCTGCTGTTCGAGGCCATGGTGCTGATGCTCGCCCAGCAGATGTCGTTCACCGCAGTCGCCCGTACCGTCGGCGAGTCCTGGCATCGGGTGAACGCCATTTGCAAACGCTATGTCGAACTCGCGCTCGCCGAGATCGACCTGTCCGACATGACGAGCATTGCCGTCGACGAAACGTCCTACCAGCGCGGACACAACTACCTGACGCTCGTGGCTGATGCGCTCGAACGCAAAGTCGTGTTCGTGACCAAAGGCAAAGATGCTGCGACGATCGAAGCGTTCGTCGCGAGCATGGGGGAGAGCCCGAGCAGATCACGTCAGTAAGCATTGACATGTCGCTCGCGTTCATCAAAGGCGTCGAGACGAACCTGCCGAATGCTCGCATCACCTTCGACAAGTTCCACGCCGTCACTTATGCGGCGAACCGAGCAGCGAACCGATCCGGAACTCAAGGGATTGCGATGGTCGCTGCTGAAGGATCGCGCGTGGCGCTATCGCGAGCGACTTCGTGAGATTCTCGATCGCAAGCAGATCAACGTCGTCAGCGAAATGCTCGAGCAGGGGTGCACGAACGTCATGCGCTTGAAGGTTGATCCGATGAAGGACGTCGCCCGCATGATCCGCAGTCATGTCGACAGCATCATCGCCTGGACCCAGACGCGTCAGACCAACGGCTTCCTGGAAGCCATCAACGGACTCTTCCAGGCCGCTAAGCGAAAAACGCGCGGATTACACCAACCTCACGACCCATGCGCACCGTGCTATTTCTGATCGCTGGCAAGCCCGACTTCTCGAAGATCAACCCACATGTCCCATAACCCACTCAAATTTCAAGAGAGCCAAATAGTTATCGCCCGAATAGGATCTGGAAATCCGGAGGCGCAATGAGAACGAGAAGTGGCAAAGTACGGACAGGCATTCAAGGACAAGGTGGTTGCAGGGTTGCTGCCGCCGGAGAGTGTGTCGGTTGAAGATGTCGTGTCGGAAATACGCGTGAACGTGGTCACGCTGGAGCGTTGGCGCAGTGAGTCGCGGGGGGGGGGGGGGGGGGGGGGGGGGGGGGGGGGGGGGGGGGGGGGGG
>JAYFSB010000322.1:0-3255 GCA_040946865.1 Burkholderia sp. | reverse complement strand
GCGCAATGAGGACGAGAAGTGGCAAAGTACGGACAGGCATTCAAGGACAAGGTGGTTGTAAGGTTGCTGCCGCCGGAAAGCGCGTCGGTTGAAGATGTCGCGCAAGAAACACGCGTGAACGTGGGCACGCTGGAGCGTTAGCGCAGTGAGTCGCTTACGGAAGTCGTGTGTAAACGCCACATGGCCCGGATCGCTCCGGGCCATGTAAAGGCAAAACCGAGCCGCTAACGCGGCGAATCGGGCCAGCGCGGCCCGAGAGAACCATCCAGGCCTAATTTTTCGCAGCCGCCGTCGTGGCGGCCGGTTGCGCGGCCTTGGCGTCGCGCACCATCTGGGCGACCTGTTCGATGAACTCGCTCTCGACGCTGACCACGGCCTCGCGCTTGCCCTCAGCCGTATCGACGACCAGTCGATAGGTGACGTCCTGGGTGATCCAGGTCAGGTAACCGACCACGGCCAGCATCGCGCCGACCACGATACCGCCGCTGACGGCATAGAGCGCGCCAGCCGCGATCGCGGCCACGCCGATCAGCGAGATCAGGATCGGCACGATCGCGTTCTTGTTGACGGCGACCACGGCCAGGTCGCGAATCTCGTGCAGCGGGAACACCAGCCCGGCGCAGGACAAGTTGTTGCGGGTCACGCTGACGCCACGTTCGTTGAATGCGTTTTCCATGGATGAAATGCATAGCGCAAAGCGGGAAGGATAGCAGAATTGCCGCCGCGCCTGCCTGAGCAGGCCGGCTGGCGCGATGACGACGATCAGGATGAATAATGGGGGCCGCGTCGCTGCGAACGGGGGCTTCAGAACAGCGAGGCACCGTCCTCGTAGAGCCGGCCCGGAACGGGCGAGGCAACCCCCGCCTCGGCGGATCTACGCGTCAGTGCTTTCGGCGGAGACGATGCGGCGTCGCGCGGGGGCGTCCAAGTACATGATCCATTCGACCAGCCGATAAGGTCGGCCCCAGGGGACGTGTTGCATGGCCACCGAGACGCGGCAGCAGCTCTGGACCGGGAACGCGTGCTCGCGCGTCAGAATCGTGGGGAGATGGCTGAAAACAATATCTTCGATCATCTTTTCCTCCGGTCCTGTCTCGTCCGGTGGCGGCTGCCGCCCGGCTACGATCAAAAAAAAGCCGCCGATGCCCAGGCGGCCAACAGGGGGTGAGAGAATTTACTCAATCCAGAAAAAGTGGAAAAACGCCTTGCCGAATAGCTGGGCTTTTTTGCCGTAATATCTTCGCGAGTGAAGCGGGTGCTTAGAACTTGTGGCGAATGCCGACACGAGCAGCGATCTGGTTCTTCGAACTCGTGCCCGACGTGTTGAAGTAGCTCGTGCTCGAGCCGATCTGCGCTTGCACGCCCTTGCCCGAAGCCTGCTGGTAGACCGCCAGGGCGTACACGTCGGTACGCTTGGACAACGAGTAGTCGACCGTGCCGTTGACCTGGTTCCAGTGGTACGAGTTGCCGCCTTGCATGGCGCTCGAGTACGTGTAGCCGACGGCACCGGACAGAGCCGGCGTCAGCGCGTACTTCAGGCCTGCTTCGTACGCGTCGTACTTGGTGCCGGCGAGGTTGATCGCGTCGAACTGCGTGTTCGTCCACAGCAACCATGCCGTTGCCGGGCCCCAGATGTAGCGGCCGCCGACGCCGAACGTGCGGAGGTCACGCACCGTGCCCGCGCCGATGTTGGCGATCGTCGTCGAGAACGATGGCGTTGCCTGGCCCGGGAAGCGGATGTCCGTGTAGGCCGCGCCGATCGATGCCGGGCCGTTCGCGTAGTTTACGCCGAAGCTGTAGGCGCGCGACGAGCCAGCCGTGGTGGTGGTCGTGCCGACCGTCGTCGAGTTCGCGCCGGCGAACGCGCTAGCCTGGTTCGAGAAGCCGTACAAGGCACCGAACGTGAAGCCGTAGTAGTTCGCGCTCTGGTACTTGACCGAGTTGTTGATGCGGCTCGAAGTCAGCTGGTCGATGTCGTTGACGTGGTAAGCGTAGTTACCGACGACGGTGTTGCCACCCGTCGAGTAGTTCGAACCGAGGATGTCGGTCGAGAACGAGTACTGGCGGCCAAATGTGACCGTGCCGTATTGCGTCTGGCTCAGGCCGACGTAGGCTTGGCGGCCGAACAGCGCACCGCCCTGGCCTAACGTGCCGTTGCCGCTGTTGAAGCCGTTTTCGAGCACGAAGATCGCCTTCAAGCCACCACCAAGATCTTCCGTGCCGCGCAGGCCCCAACGGCTGCCCTGTGCAACGCCATCGTCGTACTTGAACAGCTTGTCCGAACCGCCGGCGGCGTTCTTGCTGTGGTTAACGTAGCTGATACCGGCGTCGATGATCCCGTACAGCGTGACGCTGCTTTGTGCGTGGGCAGCGCTGGCCGTGGCGGCGAGCACGGCAATGGTCAACAGTTTCTTGTTCAAGGCAATCTCCGAGCGAAATAAGGTTGTGCGGTTCCACGCTCTTGAAGGCGTTTAGAAGGAACGGACCATACTTTATCAGCGGGGCGGGTAATGAATGTGACAGCGATTGTCATAGTTCAGACTGTAGCGTCCACGCAACAGAAAAGGATGTAACATGACGGCTGCGCCCGCAATCGATATGACAATTCCACGTTTGCTTTTCTTTCGTGCAACAGCATCGGTGCCATGAGTAAAGCTTGGTTGTACCGACCGTGCGGGCATAGGCCACTTGTTCATGACAGAAGAGAGGATCACAAGGCGACGTTTTTGGGGTGGGTTCGTGCAGGTTTCACTTTTTGCCATGGTCGGCGGGACCTTGTCGGTCGCGCTGATGTCGGCGGCCCAGGCGGATGGAACGCTGCTGCGGGTCGGTACCATGAGCGGGCCGGATGCGCAAATCTGGAATGAAGTCGCGAAAATGGCCGCTCACGATGTATTGCCGATTAAGGTGATCGAATTGTGCAGCCGAACGCGGCGCTCTACTCGGGCGATTTCGATGCCAACGGCTTCCAGCACCAGCTCTTCCTCGAAGCATAGGAAATTGAAAGCGGCAGAGCCAGTAATCTGGCACGTAATATGCAGGCGAACGGGCTAACGACGAGCCGAACTCCCTACGGGGGGCGACGACTATCGCGAATGAGACATGATTTCGCTCAAATTGACCATTTTCCCTGTCTCCGGACGGACTGCTCCCCTTGCGGGATGTCAGTTCAGGCAATGCTAAGGCAATGCTGATCAAGTTCACCGTCCCCGTGGTCCAGCCGTTATAGATAGGTGGATATGACCCGAGCAAGGC
>JAYFSB010000321.1:0-3259 GCA_040946865.1 Burkholderia sp. | reverse complement strand
GTCAGCCGCCACCGCCAGCGTTGGCTGTTTCATTCTCGTTTGCCTTGCTCGGGTCATATCCACCGATCTATAACGGCCGGACCGCCGGACCGCGGGAACGGCGGACTTGATCAGCGTTGCCTTAACCGGCTTCAACCCTGAAACCGCCGACTTCACAATCAGTTGCTTGCTCCTCCGACCGGGTAGGCCTCGTATCTGGTCTATGTTAGTCAAGTCGTGGTTTTGTTCCACGCTTCTTTCGGACTCCACCTCGTGATGACGCCCTGGCGCTTCACTAAGCCTTCACCACCATCAGGCTGGATAGGGGACTTTCACCCCCAAGCTGTTGAGCATGCTCGACACACAACAAAAAAGCCACGGAATGCCGTGGCCTGGTAGTTCAAACAGCTAGCGCGTAATGAAGAGGGGTTACGCGCTCGTCCGTGACGAGCCGGCAGCCTCCATGAGGTGCTGCGAGCGGCGACGCCGGAGGGCGGACGGGAAGCAGCTCGGAAGCAGCTCGTGGCGTAAGCATACGGCATGATGCGGCAACAAGTAAACCGTTCGCTTGCGACAAATGAGGGTTGGCGCTGCATTTTCATGCCGGGCGCGACGCCGGACGGGCATGAAGATGCGACGCCGAGCGGGCGGATTCGGGTAAAGGCCCACCGCCCGCCGCGGGCCTCAGACCGCGTTGGCCAGGTCGGCCGCGCTAGTGAAGGGATCCGCGTAGAATTCCTCGGCCGGCAACTGGTGGTGGGCGGTGAAATCGCGCTGGGCCGATTTGACCATCACCGGCGCGCCGCAGGCATAGACCTGGAAATCTGACAAGTCAGGCAGGTCCTCCACCACGGCGCGGTGCACGAAGCCGGTGCGGCCGGTCCAGGCGTCGTCGGTGCCGAGCTCGGAGAGTACCGGCACGAACTTGAAGTTTGGGATCTCGCGCGCCCATTGCTCGGCCAGCTCGAACAGATAGAGGTCCTTCTTGCGGTGCGCACCCCAGTACAAGCGCATCGGCCGCGTGAAGCCGCGATGCCGCGCGTGCTCGACGATCGCCTTGATCGGCGAGAAGCCGGTGCCCGAAGCCAGCAGCACGATCGGCTTTTCCGAATCCTCGCGCAGGAAGAAGGTGCCGAGCGGCCCCTCGAAACGCAGGATCTCGCGCTCCTTCATAGTGTTGAAGACGTGGTCGGTGAACTTGCCGCCGGGCAGGTAGCGGATATGCAGCTCGACCGGGCCTTCCTCGTGCGGCGCAGTGGCCATCGAGTAGCTGCGCCGCGAGCCGTCCTTCAGGATGAATTCAATGTACTGGCCGGCCAGGTACTGCAGGCGCTCGTTGGCCGGCAGCTGCAGCTTCAGCACGATCACGTCGTCGGCGCGCCGCTCGATCACGTTGACGCGGCAGGGCAGCTTCTTGACCTGCACGCCATCGACGCCGGCGATCTCGCGTACGTCGATCTCGAGGTCGCACTGGGCGGTGGTGCAGCAGAGCAGGACCAGCCCGCACGTGCGCTCATCGTTGGACAGCGCCGAGGCCGCATGTGGGCGCTGCTCGACCTGTCCCTGGCAGATTTGTCCCTTGCATGAGCCACAGGCACCGTTCTTGCAGCCGTAAGGCAGATGCACGTTCTGGCGCAGCGCAGCTGCCAGCACGGTTTCGTCGGCCTCGACCTGGAACTGTCGACCGCTTTGCTTGAGGATTACGTTGAATGCCATAAGTCCATGCATCAAAAGTGGGAACCGTGCGAATCGGGCACGGTGGCTACAATGTTTGCGCTACGAATTCCGGTAACACCATGATTGCGACACGAATCCTGCGCCGCTCGCGCGTCCTGATCGTCGGTTACGGCGATGTCGGCATGCGCTGCGTCGAACACAGTTGCGCGCGCGGGCTCGTCCGCCGCGAATCATCACGCTGACCAGCCAGCTCGGCACGCCGAGCTGGCTGCCGCGGGCGTGGTGCCGGTGGTCGTCAACCTGGACACCCGGCCGGCGACGCTGGCGCGGGGTGGCCAGGCCGTGCCTGGAGCAGCGCGTATTGTACCCGAGGAGGCGCCTGGCCCGGGCCCCTGCACCTCTATGCCAGCACCAGCGGCGTGTACAGGGATTGCAGCGGCGTGTAGCTCAAACGCGAACCCCAGTTCGCGCTGCGTTATTCGACCGTCGACGACTTCCTACGCACCGCCGTGTCCGCGGACAGCGAACTCGGCTCGCTCAGATGATTGCGGGCAGCGCCTCGATCAGCAGGAAGCAGAGCAGGGCACCGATTGCGACCGCACCCATTACCGCGAATACCAGTAAGCTCGAATGGACTGTTGGTGTCAATGAGCGGTGTAATGGCACCAATAGGAACGGGGGTAAAACGCAGCTTCGAACGGCTCCAGATTGCCGTTTTTGGCAACCCCATTTTCGGGTAAATCTAGGGCATCCGCATGAAGGCCCTTGTCAGGAGCCAAAGAATGGACTCACGCCCACGATGGCCCACGCGGCGAGGTTACGGATGTTCTTCAGACTGACTCTCCTTCGGTCGCCGCAGTTGCTCCATGCGCGCCAAGTTCAGCGTAATCTCGCGCACGCCCGTGAGATTTTGGGCTGCAGCTTTGTTGCGTGTCTGCTGAGCATCTTTGCCCCCACGATACGTCGAGCACCAAATGGAGTTGATTCTCGAGGCTCTCTTGAAATTTGAGTGGGTTACGCGACATGTGGGTTGATCTTCGAGAAGTCGAGCTTGCCGGCGATCAGAAACAGCACGGTGCGCATGGTCGTGAGGTTGGTGTATCCGCGCGCTTTTCGCTTGGCGGCCTAAAAGAGTCTGTTGATGGCTTCCAGCAAGCCGTTGGTCTGATGCGTCTGGGTCCAGGCGACGATGCCGTCGACATGACTGCGGATCATGCGGGCGACGTCCTTCATCGGATCGACCTTCAATCGCATAACGTTCGTGCACCATTTACTCGAGCATATCGCTGACGACGTTGATCTGCTTGCGATCGAGAATCTCCCGAAGTTGCTCGCGATAGCGCTACGCGCGGGCGGGCCGCTTGGTCGTGACGGTTCACGATCAGGGCATCGAGATCAGCGCGTTGCGCGGCGGTCAGCCGGTCGCGATCCTTCAGCAGCGGCCATCGCAATCCTTTGAGTTTCGGGTCGGTTCGCTGCTCGATTCACCGCATTGGGTCCACGGCTTTCGACGCATGAGCGACGATGTGGAACTTGTCGAAGGTGATGCGAGCATTCGGCAGGTTCGTCTCGACGCCTTTGATGAACGCGGGCGACATGCCAA
>JAYFSB010000320.1:0-3277 GCA_040946865.1 Burkholderia sp. | reverse complement strand
GAAGCGGTGCGGTGGATTGCCCGAACCGGCAGTCCATGGCGCGATCTTCCAGCGGAATTCGGCCGATGGCATACGGTTTCTCGCGCTGGCGAAGCAAGGGTGTCTGACCGCTGGTGGTGAATGCTTTGGCAGGTGAGACGGAAATTGAGTACATCCTTATCGATTCGACGATCGTACGGGCGCACCAGCATTCGTGCCGGAGCCTTAAAAAAAGTGGCTCTCTTGAAATTTGAGTGGGTTACGCAACATGTGGATTGATCTTTGAGAAGTCGAGCTTGCCGGTGATCAGAAACAGCACAGTGCGCATGGTCGTGAGGTTGGTGTATCCCGCGCGCCTTTCGCTTGGTGGCCTGGAAGAGTTCGTTGATGGCTTCCAGGAAGCCGTTGGTCTGGACGCGTCTGGGTCCAGGCGACGATGCCGTCGACATGACTGCGGATCACGTGGGCGACGTCTTTCATCGGATCGATCTTCGAGCGCATGACGTTCGTGCACCACTGCTCGAGCATTTCGCTGACGACGTTGATCTGCTTGCGATCGAGAATCTCCCGAAGTTGCTCGCGATAGCGCCACGCGCGGGCGGTCTGCTTGGTCGTGACGTTCACGATCAGGGCATCGAGATCGGCGCGTTGCGCGGCAGTCAGTCGGTCGCGATCCTTCAGTAGCGGCCATCGCAATCCCTTGAGTTCTGGATCGGTTCGCTGCTCGATTCGCCGCATTGGGTCCACGGCTTTCGACGCATGAGCGACGATGTGGAACTTGTCGAAGGGGATGCGAGCATTCGGCAGGTTCGTCTCGACGCCTTTGATGAACGCGGGCGACATGTCAATGCTGACCGACGTGATCTGCTCGGGCTCTTCCCCATGCCTTTGGGTTCGGGCGCATCAGCCACGAGTGTCAGGTAGTTGTGTCCGCGCTGGTAGAACGTTTCGTCGACGGCAATGCTCGTCCTGTCAGACAGGTCGATCTCGGCGAGCGCGAGTTCGACATGGCGTTTGCAAATGGCGTTCACCCGATGCCAGAACTCGCCGACAGTACGGGCGACTGCGGTAGACGACATCTGCTGGGCGAGCATTAGCACCATGACCTTGAACAGCAGCGTGAAGACCTTGAGCTTGCCGGCCCACTTGAGCTCGACGAGCGCCACGCGGCCGTCAGACAACTTGATGCGACGCGTGCGCACTTCGAGGTAGCAGTCGCGCTGGAAGACGTTCAAGTGCTGGCATCGCTTGACAACGGTGTCGTGCACGGGAGGGCCGCCGTCGATCTCTGGATGCGGGAAGCGACTGCCGGCAACGAAATCGATGTTGACCGTCAACCGTTTCGCAGCCGCGTCGAAATCGATGCCGTTCACGAACCACAGATCGCGATACCCAAAGCCGTCCCGAACAACTTGCTATGTATGACTACCGTCGCTCACGTGCAAATCGGGCAATTTACCACCCACTCGAAATTCAACAGAGGCAGTTTTTTGACAGCACCAACAAGGCGGTCGTCTCGGCCAGCGCACGGTCCTTGCGCTGAACCTCGCGCTTGAGTTCTTTGATCCGGCGGCGATCCGCCGTCGTTTGCCCAGGCATAGCACGCACGTCCTGCGAGTCAGCCAACGCCTGAGTGGCCGTGTCCCTGCCAGGCAGCAAGCTCCTACGAATACATGCCGTTCTCGCAGCACCATGCGCTGCGCGATGTCTCGTCCAGCGCAGCAGTGGTGAGCACGGCGTCCAGTCGCGATGCAGCTGTCCAGACCCGCCCGCGGGCGGGCCTGGACAGCGATTCACTGCGCCAACGCTCCAGAGCGAGACCACGTTCACGCGTGTTTCCTGCGCGACATCTTCAACCAACGCGCTCTCCAGCGGCAGCGACCTTGTCCTTGAATGCCTGTCCGGACTTTGCCACTTCTTCTCGTCCTCATTGCGCCCCAGGATTTCCAGATTCTATTCGGACGGTGACTATTCTGACATGGGGGCTCATCAGCGCACACAATGCCGCCCACGGTACGATCCGTTCCATCGTGTCCAGAAACTCATCGCGCCACGTACGTTTGCGCTTCGTCTCGAAGACTGTACCCTCGTCAACCGACACCGCCAGCGTTTGCTGTTTCATTTTCGCTTGTTTTGCTCCTGTCATGTCCACCGATCTATAACGGCTGGACCACGGGGACGGTGGACTTGATCAGCATTGCTTTACGGTACGCCGCGCTCGCCCTCCGCCACGCGCGTCATGCTGCTGGGTGCCGGCGCATTTGGCAAGGAAGTCATCATCGCGTTGCAGCGTCTCGGCGTCGAAGTGGTCGCCGTCGATCGCTACGCGAACGCGCCCGGCCACCAGGTCACGAATTGCGCGCACGTGATCGACATGACTGACGCCCCGCCTCGCTGCGCGCGCTGGTCGAGGCCGAGCAGCCACACCTGATCGTGCCCGAGATCGAGGCGCTGGCCGCCGAGGGACTTGGCCTGCCGACCTCGCCCTACGCGTTCGCGCAATCCATCGAGGAATTCCGCGCCACCGTGGCCTCGATCGGTTTCCCCTGCGTGGGTCACAAGCCGGTGATGTCCTCTCGGGCAAGGGGCAGTCGGTGGTGCGCGGCGAGGCCGACGTCGAGCCGGCCTGGCAGTACGCGATAGCTGACGGGCGCGTGAACCACGGCCGCGTGATCGTCGAAGGCTTCATCGATTTCAACTACGAGATTACCCAGCTCACGGTGCACGTGATCGACTCGGCCACCTGCAGGTGACTGGCGACTACGTGGGATCCTGGCAGCCGCCGCCGATGAGCGAGATTGCACACCAGGTGACGATAGCCCTGAGCGACTGCGGCCTGTTCGGCGTCGAGCTGTTCGTGCGCGGCGACGAGGTCTGGTTCTCCCAGGTTAGCCCGCGTCCGCACGACACGGGGCTGGTGACGCTGGCCTCGCAGCGTCAGTCCGAGTTCAAACTGCACGCGCGCGCGATCCTCAGCCTGCCGATCGATCCGACCCTTACGTCGCCGGCTGCTTCTGCGGTGATCTACGGCGGCCTGGACGAGGCCGGCATCGCCTTCGAGGGCGTAGCCGAGGCGCTGGCCGTGCCGAGCGTGTCGACCTACGTCTATTGTTCGGCAAGCCAGAGAGCTTCACCAAGCGCCGCATGGGCGTGGCGGTGGCGATCGGTACCGATGTCGACGAGGCGCGCGAACGCGCCAAATGGGCCGCCGTCGCGGTCCGGCCCGGGGGGGGGGGGGGGGGGGGGGGGGGGGGGGGGGGGGGGGGGGGGGGGGGGGGGGGGGGGGGGGGGGGGGGGG
>JAYFSB010000319.1:0-3287 GCA_040946865.1 Burkholderia sp. | reverse complement strand
AAAGCCGTGGACCCAATGCGGCGAATCGAGCAGCGAACCGATCCGGAACTCAAAGGATTGCGATGGCCGCTGCTGAAGGATCGCGACCGGCTGACCGCCGCGCAACGCGCCGATCTCGATGCCCTGATCGTGAACGTCACGGCCAAGCGGACCACCCGCGCGTGGCGCTATCGCGAGCAACTTCGGTAGATTCTCGATCGCAAGCAGATCAACGTCGTCAGGGAAATGCTCGAGTAATGGTGCACCAACGTCATGCGCTCGAAGGTCGATCCGATGAAGGATGTCGCCCGCATGATCCGCAGTCATGTCGACTGGACCCAGACGCGCGTCAGACCAACGGCTTGCTGGAAGCCATCAATGGACTCTTCCAGGCGCGCCAAGCGAAAGGCGCGCAGGGGGAGAAATACACCAACCTCACGACCATGCGCACCGTGCTGTTTCTGATCGCCAGCAAGCTCGACCTCTCGAAGATCAACTAACATGTCGCGTAACCCACTCAGATTTCAAGAGAGTCAGTTCTTTGATCCGGTGGCGATCCGCCTTCGTTTGCCCGGGCGTGGCACGCACGTCCTGCGGGTCGGCCAACGCCTGGGTGGCCGCCGTCCCGCCAAGACAGCAAGCTCCTGCGGATACACGCCGTTCTCGCGGCACCATGCGCTGCGCGATATCTCGTCCAGCGCCGCAGTGGTGAGCACGGCGTCCAGTCGCGATGCAGCTGTCCAAGCCCGCCCCCAGACGGGCCTGGACACAGCGACTCACTGCGCCAGTGCTCCAGCGTGCCCACATTCACGCGTGTTTCCTGCTCGACATCTTCAACCGACGCGCTCTTCGGCGGCAGCAACCTTGCAACCACCTGGTCCTTGAATGCCTGTCCGTACTTTGCCACTTCTCGTAATCATTGCGCCCCAGGATTTCCAGATCCTATTCGGGCCACAACTATTCTGACACGGTGGTACTTTGACCTTCACCGGGCCAACCGCCATGACGATCTCGCGCTCAGGCAAGATAGCCGTTACGCACAACGGCGCATCGACCCTCGATCAATTTCACGTTGCTGTACTGCTCGAGCATAGCGGCAAGCTTCGCTTCAACTGCCTGCTGGATCAGCTGTCGCGCACCCTGCTGGATTAGCTCGTCGAGCACGCTCTTCGTTTCTGCTTTATCGCTGTTCGCTTCTTTTGTAGACTTTTTCATGGTGGCCGGTTCCGGCTCCCGCCTGGTTCGCCGGTTGTGCTTCTGACACGCAATATTCTCAGCTAAACCGTCATCGCCTTCTCAACATTCCGCCTGCCCCCGTACACCACTTTCGACAATAACTCTGAAAAACGGCACCGGCTTCGGGATCGAGGCCGGTGCCTGAGTACTGGGCGCGTTCAGGCGCGCAGCTTGTGAGGCGGCCACGGGCGGCTCGAGCCGCGCCTTCGCCGGAGCCGCATCGGCCGACTAGGCCCCGAGCAGCTGCGACTCGATTGCCGGCGAGCTGATCGGGCTGCTCACCACCGGCTGTTCGGCAGTCTGGACGACGGCCGTGGTGTGCAGCGCCTGCAACCTGACCTGCTGCGTCAAGTGCCAGGGCTCGCGTGCCCCGGCGGCCAGGTTCGCCACCAGCAGCAGTATCGCGATGAGCCAACGTAGCATCGTCGACCCCCCCTCGCGAAAGTCAGTCGTTCACGCACGCAGCCATGGCCGGCATGCCCCATCCCATCTTCAGTCCTGCTGCTTGTTTCCCGCCTCCGCCGCGTCGTTCGCGATGCGCGCCAGCCCCGACAGCACCAGCGTATCGTGCCGCGTGTATGGCACCGTCAGCACCTGCGCGACGGCGTCGGCGGCACCGCCCGACAGCACCAGCCGCACCGACCGCGTGCCCTCGGCCGAGCGCTCGCGCCAAGCACGCTCGATCAGCCCGGCCTGCGCCTGCAGGCAGCCGGCCGATAACGAATGTGCGGTATCGGTAGCGAACGGAATCCGCCCTGCGACCTGGTCGAGTTCGTCGACCAGGTGCCGCGCCGTGTCGGTCGTGAGCGTCGGCAGTTGCGCTGTGTGCGTGCCGAGCGAGCGCATCATCAGCGCCCAGCCCGGTGCGATCAGGCCGCCGACGAAGCGGCCGTCGGCCTCCAGCGAGGCGAGCGTGGTCGCGGTACCGAAGGTAGCGATCAGCAGGGCCTCGCCGGGAAAGGCGGAGCGCGCGCCGATTAGCCCGCACCATCGGTCGCTGCCGAGCCGCGAGGGCTGCCCATAACAATTGCTGACGCCGCATTGTGTCACGCGCGCGGTGACGATGCGGCTCGGCAAGCCCGGCCAGCGCGCCTCGATCAGGGCCTCGATGCGGGCGGCGACGCCCGCGCCAGCCACATTCGAAATCCAGGTGCCGCGCGGCCTGGACCAGTTCGGCCAGGCGGGTATCGCGGCGGTCGCGTCATCCACGCTGTGATCGAAGGCGGCACTCTCGACCAGTTGACCTCCGGCATCGGCGAGCGCCCATTTGATCCGGCTGTTGCCCGCGTCGACGAGCAGCGCGAGATCGCTCATCGAGCGTCCCCGCCGGCGGCGGGGCTCGCACGCAGCGAGATGTCGCCGGCCGCGATCGCGCACGGACCCTCGGCGGTATCGAGCAGCAGCTGCCCCTGTTCGTCGATGCCGGTGGCGAGGCCGCGCGCCACTTCCCGGCCGTGTTCGAACAGCACTACCTCGCGGCCCGCGTAGGCGTGCAGCACGGCCCAGCGCGGCCGGAACGGCGCGAGGCCGGCGGCCGCAAAATGTTCGAGCACGGTGGCCAGCGGATCGAGCACGGCGGCCAGCGTGTCGGTGAGGTTCGCCGACGGGCAGGCTGAGGACAGCGCGGCGGGCGGTAGAGCACCGGCCATCGCCGCGTCTCGCACGCGCAGCGCGTCGACCTCGGTGGCCACCGCCTCGATGCCGCGCACGTTGATGCCGAAGCCGATCACGATCGCGGTGGCCTGCGCGGTGTTCCAGACGGTCTCGACCAGGATCCCGCCGAGCTTGCCGAGGGGCTGCTCGCCATCGGTCAGCAGCAGGTCGTTCGGCCATTTGAGGAGCACCTGCTGGTCGCGCAGCGGCAGATTGCCGAGCCCCTCAGCCAGTGCCACGCCGACCGCCAGGCTCAGGCCCGCGTACGCATCGACCGGGCGCGAAAGCACGCAGCCAACCGAGCAGAGCAGCGCGTTGCTGGGCAACGCGAACCAGGGCCGGCCCTGGGGGGGGGGGGGGGGGGGGGGGGGGGGGGGGGGGGGGGGGGGGGGGGGGGGGGGGGGGGGGGGGGGGGGGGG
>JAYFSB010000318.1:0-3291 GCA_040946865.1 Burkholderia sp. | reverse complement strand
GGACAACTTCGTTCATGATCGATTCGCTTCGCAGGCTTGACGACATCACGAATGCAGACACTTGATCAGCGTTGCCTAAACAGACCCTAGTAGGACGTTTCGTCGACGGCAATGCTCGTCATGTCGGACAGGTCGAGCTGGGCGAGCATCAGCACCATTGCCTCGAACAGCGGCGTGAAGCCCTTGAGCTTTGCCGGCCCACTCGGGCTCGACGAGCGCCACGCGGCCGTCAGGCAGCTTGATGTGAGGCGTGCGCACTTCGAGAAAGCAGTCCGTGCTGGAAGAAGTTCAAGTGCCGGTAGCACTTGATAACGGGTGTCGTGCACGGGATGGCCGCCGGCGATCTCTGGATGCGGGAAGCGGCTGCCGGCAACGAAATCGATGTTGACCGTCAACCGCTTCGCAGCCGCGTCGAAATCGATGCCGTTCACGAACCACGGATCACTGATATCCAAAGCTGTGGCGGCTCCGGTTTTTCTAGACACAGATTTGGGGTAAAACGTGTCATCAAAACTGGAGTCTAAGATGTTGAAGAAAGTAGACATGCGTGAGGTTGCGCAGGCGGCGACGGATGGAGCGCATAGCGCGACCGTAGACGCTGCCTGCGCCGCCGAATTCAAACGGTGGTCTATCGGGCGCAAATGTGCCGTCGTCTTGCGTTTGTTGCGCGGCGAATCCGTTGACGCCGTTTCTCGCGAGGTCAGCGTAACAATTGCCGAACTCGAGCAGCGGCGTGAGCTCGCCCTTGCCGGTATTGAAGCTGGACTGAAGTCACGCCAGACTGATCCGCTGAAAGTCAAGCTCAAGGACACCGTGCATCGCGTGGGGGAACTGACCATGGAGGTCGAAATTCTGCACATGGCGTGCGAGCGGCAGGAACGCCGCCCTTTGATCGTACAGAGGTCGTCGACATGAGCCACGCGATCTTCACGATAGGCAAACCCTTCGGATTGTAGCGGGTGTGTCAGGTGCTTGATTTCCCGCGCGCGACGATCTATGCCGAGCGTGCCAGGGCGTTGAGCAACGCCGCCCAGTTTGCTCCAATGCGACGCGGTCCAAAGCCCAAGGGGTCGGACCGCGAGCTGCTCGAGGCGATCCGTGCCGATCTGGCTTGTACGCCGTTCGTCGGTGAAGGGGTACGCAAGGTATAGGTGCGCTTGCGCATCCAGGATGACATCCGCGTGTCCCTGTGCGCGTCAAGATAGTTGTCGCCTCTGTCATGCAACGTGAGCCTGTTTATGACCTTTGATTCCAACCTCGTTGACGATGGCATCGCGCTCGGGATTGAGCGCGACGGAACCGGTAGGCGTCCCAGTTACGCGTCTGGCCCGACCAGCGCGCCGGATGCCGCTCACGAGCGGCTTTGGTAGAGCTCGTGCCGAGCGGCGAAGATCGCGATGTCTTCACCGGCGTGCCGTAACGTATGCCGCTGTGCCGATGCTCGTTGTGGTACCAATGCACGAAGCGCATCGCCCATTGCCTGGCGGCGTCCGGTCTGTAAAGCCGTGCGCCGGGAACTCGGGACAGTACTTGGCCGTACGGAACAGGGATTCGACAAATGCGTTGTCGTCGCTGACGCGCGGACTCGAATACGAGGGCTTCACGTCGAGCCAGTGAAGCATCGCCAGCACCGTCTCGTGACCTTTAGTGTAGAGCCGTTGTTGCCGTGCAGAATGGGACGCTGCTCGTCCAGCGACAATCCTTTCGGCCCGCCGTCCGCTGAACGACCCGGACGCATGATCGGCATCGTCGGTGCCGTGCGCTTCCCAGTGCGATGATCTTGTGGCTGTAGATGTCCATGATCAGGTACAGGTAGACCCCATGCCGGCCACGGTGGCCGGCAAATACGTCATATCCCAGCACCAGACTTAGCAAACTGCGCTCGGCAATGTGCGTGCGCGGCTCGCGACTGGTTTGGGACGCTTTGGCCCGACCGCGATGAGCGTTCTGACCTTGCGCCCGCAGTAACCGACAGAAGATTGATTCGCTCGCCAGATAGATGCCTTCGTCGGCCAGCGCTGGCACGATCCGCGCAGGCGGTATATCTGCGAAGCGCGGTTCGTTGGCGACTGCGCGTACAGCCTGACGCTCCGGTTCGGCCAGCGCATGCGCTGGCTTGGGATGTGCACCGCCTGCGGACGACTGTTTGCAGCCCATCCTGGGCCTTCCAGCGTTGTAGGGTGTGCACGTCAATGCCGGCCCCAAGACACAACCGTAGTAAGCGACTCGGCATGGCCGTCGTATACGCCAGCAAAGATCGACACCACTTTGTTAGACACAGAGGAGCCGGGTAGTCGCAAAGGACGCCCGAACCATAGTCCTGAGTTCCGGCGTCGCATAGCAATCGCCGTGTGCGAGCCAGGTGTTTCAGTCGCTAAACTGGCCCGCGAGCATGGTCTGAATGCGAATCTGGCGTTCACCTGACGACACCGGTATCGTGCCGAGCAAAGGGCGTCAGAGGCAACGCTGCTGCCAGTGCCGGTTGTGAGCGATATGCGATATGAGGTCGGAGGTCATCGCAGCGCACCAATCAAACCGGAGATCGCGAAACCGGCCGTACCCGTTGGCACGATTGAAGTCCGGATCGGACAAGCGGTGGTCAAGGTCGACGGCGTTGCCGACCCCGATATGCTACGAACCGTATTGCAGAGCCTGCGATCATGATCTTTTCGCCTACCGGTACACGTATCTGGCTTGCGGCGGGCGTCACCGATAGGCGTTTCGGATTCCAGTGACTGGCGGTGAAAATACACAGCGCTCGAAGAAAATCCGCTGGGTGGCCACCTATTCATCTTCCGTGGGTGCCGCGGCCGATCTCGTCAAGATGCTGTGGGCCACTGATGACGGGCTCTAGCTGCTTGCAAAGCGATTGGAGCGAGGTCGGTTTACCTGATCGCAGGCCGACGGTGGCAAGATCCATCTGACGAGCGCTCAGTTGTCGATGTTGCTCGAGGGCATCGATTGGCGACAGCCTCGACGCACCGTCGTGCTGGCGATGTTGTAACCCGCGCGCAAGGCTTATAAACTGCGACGCATGTCCGATCATGCGCCACTTCCTGATGCCGTTGCCGAGCTCCATGCCCTGGTGCTCGAGCAGCAGGCATCGATCAAAGAACAACAAGCCTCGTTCGAGAAAATATCTCTGTTGAATTTCGAGTGGGTGGTAAATTGCCCGATTTGCACGTGAGCGACGATAGTCATGCATAGCAAGTTATTCGAGACGGCTTTGGGTATCAGCGATCCGTGGTTCGTGAACGGCATCGATTTCGACGCGGCTGCGAAACGGTTGAC
>JAYFSB010000317.1:0-3305 GCA_040946865.1 Burkholderia sp. | reverse complement strand
TGGGCCGGGTGCTGCAGGCTAGCGGTATGAAGCTCAGTCGCGGCACGATCGTCGATGCCACGTTGATCGGGGCATCGAGTTCGACGAAAAATGAATAGAAGGCGCGCGATCCCGAGATGCGTCAGACGAAGAAGAGCGGCAATTGGCACTTCGGCATGAAGCTGCACATCGGCGTCGATAGTTGAAGCGGCCTGGCTCACAGCGCGGTGGTGACGGCGGCCAACGTCCATGACAAGTACGCGATGCCGCAACTGCTGCATGGGCAGGAGCGGCGCGTCTACGGCGACAACACCTACGCGAGCCAGAAGGCACTGATTCACGGCAAGGTGCCCAAAGCGCGCGACTTCATGAATCGACGCACGCGTCGCAACGGCGTAGTCGACGAGGTGGCGCGCCGCAAGAACCGCAACAAGTCGAGGATTTGGGCCCGCGTCGAACACGTATTCGCCGTGGTCAAGCGGCTGTGGGGCTTCACGAAGGTGCGCTATCGTGGGCTCGCGAAGAATGCGAACCGCGCCTGGGGCCCGCCGACAATCTGAACGGCACCCAGAACGACCGAAGGCTGAACTGGCGCTGAGCGAGGACGCGCGCTCGCAACTGACTTCGATAGCCCGTTCGCGTTCGATTTCGGCGGCACTCGTGACGCGTGCGCGGATCGCGTACTGGCGTATCCGGTTCCTGGAGCATCGCATCATCGGGCTGTATGACGAAGTACGTCCGGGCACAAGCCGCGCACGATTGACGATGAGCGGCTGGCTCAACTGATTCACAAGACCCTGCACACGAAGCCGGCGGATAGCTCCACGCACTGGAGCGTACGCAGGATCGCCGCCGAAACGGCTATCTCGCCAACGAGCGTGCACCGACCGTTACTTCACAAGCTGCTCGGCCTGCAACCACATCGCAGCGAAAGCTTCAAACTCTCGACCGATCAATTCTTCATCGAGAAACTGCGCGATATGGTCGGCCTGTACCTGAGCCCACCCGAGAATGCCTTGGTCTTGTGCGTGGATGAAAAAAGTCAATGTCAGGCGCTCGAACGCACGCAACCCATGCTGCCGATGGGCTTCGGCTACGTCGAAGGCGTCACGCACGATTATGCCCGTCACGGCACAACCACGCTGTTCGCTGCACTGAACGTGCTTAACGGTACCGTGCTCGCTACCTGCAAGCTGCGCCACCGGCATCAGGAGTTCCTGTCGTTGCTGCACGAAATCGACAAGACCGTCCCTGCTGAGCTCGACGTGCACTGCATTGTGGACAACTACGGCAGTCACAAGCACCCGAAGGTCAAGGCGTGGCTGGCCGCACGCCCCCACTGGCACATGCATTTCATTCCCACCTACAGCTCGTGGCTCAACCAGGTTCAACGCTTCTTTGCCTTGATCACTGACCAGGCGATCCGCAGAGGCTCGTTCAGCTCGGTCACACAACTGGTCAAGCATATCGATCAATTCGTCTCCCACTACAACGAAAGCTGCAAGCCGTTCATCTGAACTGCAACTGCCGATTCCATCCTCGAAAAGCTACACAGACTTTGTTCGTGAATCAGCGGAACGGAACACTAGTTGGCGACGCCGGCCTCGACACGCCGCGGCGTGTAGGTCTCCCAGCCGCTGCAGCCAGGGCACTGCCAGTAGAACAGGCGTGCGCGGAAACCGCAGTCGTGGCAGGTGTAGCGCGGCAGGCTCTTGGTCCGTTGCCTGACCAGCGCGCGCATCATCTCGAGTTCGCCGCGGCGTGGCTCGTCGGCTGTGACGATCTGCGCATCGAGCATGTGCAGCATGCCGGACAGGTTCGGTGCCTTCTGCATCTGGGTGCGCGCAAGCATGTGCGCGGCATCGGTACCACGCAGCTCGGCGACGTACTGGAAAGCCACGTCGAGCAGGTCGTTCGATGGATAACGGTTGGCGTAATCGGTCAGCAGCTCGGTGCCTTTGGCAGCCTGCCCGCGGGCGATATAGGCCTTCATCAGCTTTTCCGCGACCAGCGGCAGGTAGGCGGCGTTCTGCTGCTCGATGCGGTGCCAATGGGCGATCGCCGCCTCGTGGTCGCCGGCGGATTCGGCCGCCTCGCCCGACAGGATGGTGGCCCGCACGTTGTGCGGATTCACGGCCAGCGCGTCGCGCAACTGCTGGGCAGCCGCCGCACCGTCCTTCCTCGCCAGCGCCTCGCCGGCCAGCTCGCAATGGAACTGCGCGATTTCGATCGACAGCAAGCTGCCGCTCATGGTCTCGATCTTGCGCGCCGTCTGGATCGACTTGTTCCAGTCCTTCTCGATGCCGTAGATGGTCAACAGCGCACGCAGCGCGCCGAGCGCGTAATCGCCGTCAGCCAGGCGGTGGAAGGATTCTTCGGCCCGATCGAGCAGCCCGGCCTTGAGAAAATCCTGCCCCAACTCGTACAACGCGTGATCGCACTCGTTGACAGGCAGATCGTCGCGGTTCAGCAGATTCTGGTGGACGCGAATCGCGCGATCGGTTTCACCGCGCCGACGGAACAGGTTGCCGAGCGCGAAGTGCAGCTCGACCGTCTCGGGATCGAGCTTGACAACCTCGATGAAGGCATCGATGGCCTGGTCAGGTTGTTCGTTGAGCAAGAAATTGAGGCCGCGGAAATACGAGCGCGGCAGGTTCGCATTCTCCAACAACAGCTTCTTGAGATCGTAGCGGGACGCCGCCCAGCCGAAGGCGAACGCGACGGGGATGGCCAGCAGCCACCAGAAATCCAGATCCATGAGGTATCGAGGCTAGGTTGGAGCAGCGCGAGCGGCGGCCCGACGATCGTTAAATGACGGGCGGCATCGGCGGCTGGTCGACCGCCACTGGCGTCTCGCGGGCCAAGCGCAGATCGCACTTGAGCCGGCCGTTCTCGAGACGCATGCGTAGAAAGGCAAGCAGCGCCGAGAGCAGGCCGGCGACCAGGCCGACGCCGAAGAATGCCAGGCCGATCAGGATCAGCGGTGCCTGCCAATTGTAGCCGGCGAGGAAGTTCAGCGTCGTGGTTTGCGTATTGGCCAGCGCCAGCAACAGCAGCAGCACGAACACCAGCACACGGATCAGCCAGACGACAAATTTCATGGAGCCCTCCTATTAACTTGTTGCACGTGCGTGCTCCCGCTGCGCCGCGCACTGAAGTGCCCGTATTGTAATGGAAGCGTTTCGCCAACCGTGCATCCGAGCGGCGGCAGGCATAAAAAAGCGCCCGCTAGGCAGTGAAAAGCGCCCGCTAGGCAGTGTTCACATTTACGCCTGGCCCAAACGCGCAGGCAAGCGATGCAAACACGAGATAGCTCTCGGCAAGCT
>JAYFSB010000316.1:0-3312 GCA_040946865.1 Burkholderia sp. | reverse complement strand
GCGGCCGTTGCCACGTTTCGGGTAGTACGGCTCGATCAGCGCACACAATGCCGCCCACGGCACGATCCGCTCCATCGAGTCCAGCAACGCATCGCGCCGCGTACGTTTGCGCTTCGTCTCGAAGTCTGCACCTTCGTCAGCCGCCACCACTAACTTCCGCCCGCTCACCATTGCCACACGGACCTCTTCATGCGAAAGCCCTGCGAACCGAACGGACCTCGTATCGCCTGCCGTCCGGCTGCGTTATGATCCGGCGCTGACTGAGGTCTCGTATCCCCCGGGCCCAACTGATTCTGGCAAACCGGTCAGGTATTCAAGGGCCAGCCGCGTTCGTGAGTCGGCTGGGGATTCCTGGCCATCCTGGTGTTCATGGGCCCGCTCGCTCGAGAGCCGCAGCCCGAGGCCGGCACCGGCAAGACCAGCATGTCGCGCTACCTGAACGGCGAGACCAACGTGCTCTCGGCGGATCTGCGCACCCGTATCGAGGCCACGATCCAGCGTCTCAACTACCGGCCGAACCAGATGGCGTGCGAGATGGCGTGCGGCCTCAAGCGCGGCCGCAACCGCCTGCTCGGGCTGCTCGCGGCCGACCTCACTACCCCCCTTATACGGTCGAGGTGCTGCAGGGCGTCGAGGCGGACTGCCACGCGCTCGGCGCGCGCGAGGATGCGCTGATGCCGCTGCGCGGCTGCGGGATCCCGACCGGGCTGGTCGACCGGCACGTGGAGAGTTTCGATGCCGACCTGGTCAATTTGGACAATGCGGGCGCGGTGTACGCGGGGCTCGCGCACCTGTTCGAGCAGGGCAGCTCGCGGTGCCTGCGCGAGGCCGCATTCCGCGCGGTACTAGCTGAGCTGGGGCGCGACCGCGAGGCAGCGCCCACCGCGTGGTCGCCGACCTGGCCTATGGTGAGGCGCTGGCCGTCGCGCTGACGCTCGCACGTCATCTGCATGCGCGCCACTCGGCATCACCACGATCCGTCAGCCGACCTATGAAATCGGCTATTACGCGGTCGAATTCGTACAGGATCGGATCGATAGTGCCATCGACGCGGCGCGTGAGGCGCTGCTGCTCGGCGAGTTGGTGGTGCGCACATCAACCGCAAGCATGAGTATCATGCGGTGTCGCGCATCGCTCCGGTGCGCCTTACCGACCAAGGATCGTCATGACTGTTGTCTCTGCCACCCTGGTAGCGCTGATCATCGGCACGCTGATCGTCGCGCTGCTGCCGATCGTTGCGTTCCGCTTGCTGAAATCTCCGATGAAACTAGATAGCCGCGACGCCATCGTCGGCATCGCGGCCTTCATGCTCTTCGCCACGCTGATCGAACGCGGCGTCTATGCGCTCGTGCCGATATTGCCTGGTGCCGTGCAATGGCTCTCACAGCCGGTGGCCTTCGTCGCTTTCGGCATCGTGGTGGCCGCCGTGATCGAGGAAGGCGGCCGCTATCTCGGCCTGCGTTTCGTCGAGCGCCACTATGGTGCCTCGTCGGGCGATGCACGCGGGCTCAGCTACGGGATCGGCTTCGGCGGCACGCAGGCCTGGTTCGTCGGGGTGATCGTGCTGGGCCAGTGGGTCTGGCTGGTATGGCTCGCGCAGCACGGCCAGCTCAACCAGCAGCTCTCGACCATGTCGCCCGATCTCGCGCTGCGCATCCAGATGATGCTGATCACGATGTCGGCCTCGACCGTCGTGGTGCGTGTGCTCGAATGCCTGGCTACCTTCATCTTCCAGCTCGCCATGTCGGTGCTGGTCTGGTGCGGCGTGCAGGCGCGCAAGCGCTGGATCCTGCCGCTTGCTATCGTGCTGCACCCAATCGGCGACCTGCCGCTGATGGCCTTCAATGCCGGTGCGATTCCCGTGTCGACGATGGTCACGGCCTACGGCCTGATGCCCCTGATCCTGATTGCCGCGCTGGTCCGCTGGTGGTGCCGGCCGGCAACGCGCACCGCCTGAGCCCGCGATGGACAATCACCGCTACGACTGCGCCAGCTCCGAGTTCGATACGCTCGCGCATGTGATCTGCGACCTGTTCCCGGAACAGACGAGTTTCGCCGAGCGCGGTGACGAGGCCGGGTGCTTACTACACGTGCAATGGCTGGGGATGCGTTTCGGCTCGGCACTCAAGCGCATGACACTGACGCTGCGTATTGAGCCGGCGGTCTTCGCGCGTTACCTGGCGATGCGGCCTATGCAGCGTGCGCGAAGCCATGCGGTGCGAGTGCCTATGTCGAGGCCTTCCTCGGCTCTCTCGAGGAGCGTCATGCGGAAGGCCAGGCGATCGAGCGCGATATGCCGCCCCGGAAAGACTGCGCTTACTGCGTCACGCCGATACCTGCGGGAAATGCTGCGCCTGCACCACGCCGTAGTCGCCGGCATCGGCGGCGCAGGCCACCTGCACGGTTGCGTCCTGGACGACGCGCCGCGCGGCGGGATCCGTGCGCAGGTCGATTTGCTCCAGTTCGATCGTAAGCAGCTCGAGCCGACCGTTTTCCCATACTGATTTTTGCCTCTGTTGAATTTCGAGTAGATGGTAAATTGCCAGATTTACACGGGAACGAAGGGGAGTCATGCATAGCCAACTGTTCGAATCGGCCTTGGGTATCAGCGATACGTGGTTCGTGAACGGCATCGATTTCGACGTGACTGCGAAGCGGTTGACGGTCAATATTGATGTCGTTGCCGGCAGTCGCTTCCCGCATCCAAAGATCGCCAGCGGCTATCCCATGCACGACACCGTTGTCAAGCGCTACCGGCACTTGAACTTATTTCAGCACGACTGCTTTCTCGAAGTGCGCACGTCTCACCTCAATCTGCCTGACGGCTACGTGGCGCTCGTCGAGCCCCCTATCTGCATGGGCAGTGGCCCAAACTGATCCGTTACGTCGAAAATAGCAACTGGCCCATCAGCAACAACAATTCCTGCGAAAATTCGATCCGTCCGTTCTGCGTCGGGCATCGCAGCTGGCTGTTCGCCGACACCGTCGACGACTACAACGCGCTGCATTCCATGGAAAATACCGTAAGCGACTCGGCAAGGCCTGGCTCCCATTCGCACGCGCATGAGGCAAGATGATGAGCACGTGAAATTTGTGTGGATCACGTGAGATCGCGCCCGCGATTTATCTGGACCTAGTCGGCAATTAGGTAGTGGACGGAGGAATGCCGGCCGACTTCAGCTTGTCCGCGACATTCCATGGCAGCAGCCCGCTCGCCTCCGGTGTCAACGAACAGATAAGGCAATGCTGATCAAGTTCACCGTCCCCGTGGTTCAGCCGTTATAGATCGGTGGATATGACCCGAGCAAGGCA
>JAYFSB010000315.1:0-3317 GCA_040946865.1 Burkholderia sp. | reverse complement strand
CTTCGTTCATGATCGATTCGCTTCGCAGTCTTGACGACATCACGAATGCAGACACTTGATCAGCATTGCCTTAACTCTGGCGCTTGTTGACGAACCGGAAGGTCACCCGCCCCGATGAACTGGTCAAGTTGACCGAATGGTATCGGGCAGGTTGGAAAATCGAGATAGTGTTCAACGTGCTGAAGAATGGCTGCAAGGTTGAAGCAATACAACTGTCGATAGTGGATCGGCTGGAGCATGCGCTGGCGCTGTTCATGATTGTGGCGTGGCGCATTGCGTATCTGATGCGGCTCGGTCGAACCTGCCCGGATCTCGAGGTAGCATTGTTCTTCGACCCAGACGAGATCCATGGTGCGCACCTGCTGATGAACCAACGAAGGCCGCCGCACCCGCCAAGGTTGAATGGCATGGTTCGACTGGTAGCCCAGTGTGGTGGCTTTCTTGCCCGCAAAGGCGATGGCGAACCCGGCGTGAAGACGATCTGGGAAGGCTTGCAGCGCGTTATGACGGCGGCCGAAACGTTACGGGCCCTGCGTAGCGAGGCGATTTGATGCGTGATATATATAATATATATAATGAGGTAGCTTTGCCCTGGCGTTGCGCCGTTCATCGCCCAGATCAATACTCGCCAACCCCTTGTCCACTCAACCTGTCTTCCGCGCCATCTGCTATCGCATCCACCGTTCAAAGAGCAGTAGTCAACCCGCTTTCTCCAACGCCTGCAACATCCCTGTCACCCTTGCCACATAAGGCTCGGCGGACTTGTGTATAAAGAGGTGCATGAGGTGGGTTTCTCCCTGATTGGCGGGCCGGCACCGACGCGGCGTCATTCCGCGTCGCGGGCCGGCACCAGGATTTCACGATTGCCGTTCGACGACATGGCCGACACGAACCCCGATTGCTCCATCTGTTCGAGCAATCGCGCCGCGCGGTTGTAGCCAATGCGCAGATGGCGCTGCACCAGCGAGATCGAGGCGCGGCGGTTCTTGATAACGACCTCGACGGCCTGGTCGTAAAGGGGATCAGACTCGCCGCCGCCCTCGCCGATTCCCGCGCCGGCCGAGCCTTCGTCGCCGTCGGCGACGCCGCCCTTGAGCAGGCCCTCGATATAGTTCGGCTCACCGTGCTCCTTGAGCTTTTCGACCACGCGGTGCACCTCGTCGTCGGACACGAAGGTGCCGTGCACGCGCACCGGCAGCCCGCTGCCGGGCGGCAGGTAGAGCATGTCGCCCATACCGAGCAGCGATTCGGCACCCACCTGGTCGAGAATCGTGCGGGAGTCGATCTTCGAGGATACCTGGAAGGCCATGCGGGTCGGCACGTTGGCTTTGATCAGGCCGGTGATCACGTCGACCGAGGGGCGCTGGGTGGCGAGGATCAGGTGGATGCCGGCCGCGCGTGCTTTCTGCGCGATCCGCGCGATCAACTCCTCGACCTTCTTGCCGACCACCATCATCAGGTCGGCCAGCTCGTCGATCACCACCACGATATTGGGCAGGCGGCCGAGCGGCTCGGGATCCTCGGGCGTCAGGCTAAACGGGTTCGGGATCTTCTCCTCGCGCTTGGCTGCCTCGTCGATCTTGTTGTTGTAGCCGCCCAAGTTGCGCACACCGAGCTTGCTCATCAGCTTGTAGCGGTGCTCCATCTCGGCGACGGTCCAGTTCAGCGCGTTGCCGGCCTGGCGCATGTCGGTGACGACCGGGCAGAGCAAGTGCGGAATGCCTTCGTAGACGCTCATCTCGAGCATCTTCGGGTCGATCAGGATCAGCCGGACCTGGTCGGCGGTGGCCTTGTAGAGCAGCGAGAGGATCATCGCGTTGATCCCAACCGACTTGCCAGAACCGGTGGTGCCGGCCACCAGCAGGTGGGGCATCTTGGCAAGATCCGCGCACACGGGCTTGCCGCCGATGTCCTTGCCCAGGCCCATGGTGAGCGCCGAAGAAGCGACGGCGTAGACCTCGGAGCCGAGGATCTCAGACAGCCGCACGGTCTGGCGGCGTGGGTTCGGCAGCTCCAGCGCCATGTAGTTCTTGCCGGGAATCGTCTCGACCACGCGGATCGACACCAGCGACAGCGAGCGCGCCAGGTCCTTGGCGAGCCCGACGATCTGGCTGCCCTTCACGCCGGTGGCCGGCTCGATCTCGTAGCGCGTCACCACCGGGCCAGGATAGGCGGCCACCACGCCGACCTCAACGCCGAAGTCCTTGAGCTTTTTCTCGATCAGGCGCGAGGTGAATTCCAGCGTGTCGGCCGGGATCGCCTTCTGGGACTGCGTGGCGGCGTCGAGCAGGGAAATCACCGGTAGGGTGGAGTCGCCCGGCAAATCGGTGAACAACGGCACCTGGCGCTCGCGCTCGACGCGCTCGGACTTGGCCGGCGTGACGATCGACGGCACGATGGTGACTAGCTCGTGTTCCTCGATGCGCACCCGCTCCTCCTCGACCTTGCCCTCACGGCGCACCGCGGCGGCCTGGCCGAGCTTACGGTCGCGCTCGGCCTCGCGGCGCAACTTAGCCAACGTGAAGGCATTGATGATGGCTTCGCCCACGCGCTCGCAGACCGACAGCCAGGAAAAGCGGAAATACAGGGAAAGGCCGATCGCTAGCCCGATCAGCAGGAACAGAGTGCCGCCCGTGAAGCCGAGCGCGTGTGAGACGCCACGCGCGACCATCTCGCCCACCACGCCGCCCGGCGCGTGCGGCAGCGGTACCTTCAGCGACCACATGCGAAGCGCCTCGATGCCGTCGCTGACGAGCATCATCAGTACGAAGGCGAACCCATCGGTCAGCCAGCCGATCGGACGGGCCGGCGCTTCCTCGTCGAACGCCCCGTGGCGCGTGATGCGGCGGTAGTTGGCGGCCACCCGGCACGCCAGCAGCACCACCAGCCAGTATGCGGAGATACCGAACAGCAGCAGCAGGATGTCAGCCGTCCAGGCACCGACGCACCCGGCCCAGTTCGAGATGTGGGCGATCTGGACTGCATGCGTCCAGCTCGAGTCGCGACGGCTGTAGCTCAGGAGTGCCATCAGCAGGAACGCGAACACCGCGACCTGCAGAATCCAGCGAATTTCGGCGAACAGTCGCGACATACGATGCGGTAGCGCCTGAGCCGTAAAGGGAGCTTTTGCCATGAATCCGTGTAGAAGGGGCGGCCATGTTGGGCCGGCCGCCGATCGTTCGATCGCGATTATTGTAAAGGCAATGCTGAACAAGTGTCTGAATTCGTGATGTCGTCAAACCTGCGAAGCGAATCGATCATGAACGAAGTTGTCCTGGTTTGTTGTCGGTCGTCCTGGGTGCCATTCAGATGGTCGG
>JAYFSB010000314.1:0-3318 GCA_040946865.1 Burkholderia sp. | reverse complement strand
CACTTCGAAAATGATGGACACCACTTTGGCGTCGATCTTTGCTGGCGTCTACGACGGCCATGCCGAGTCGCTTACCAACCATGCGCACGGTGCTGTTTCTGATCGCTGGCAAGCTCAACTTCTCGAAGATCAATCCGCATGCCTCGTAACCTACTCATTTTTCAAGAGAACCGAAAAACGGGCCGGCGGATGCGGCCCGTGGAGGGAAGGATGCGGTGAGAAACCGGCGCTACGCGGCGTGCCAGGCATCGCCGCACCGAGCTCAGCGCGCCAGATCGCGCTCGACGTCGGCCCAGCAGTTCGGTGTCTCGTACAGGCGTACGCGCTCGAGGTGCAGGTTCACGCCATAGTGGATGTCGTAGACGTTGGCGAGGATGTCGAAGGCCACCGCCGCGAGATTCTCGACGGTCGGGATGCGATCGAGCACCACCGTCTTGTGGTCGGCCATCTTCTCGAGGAAGTAGCGCACCACCTCGTCGCGCGCATAGACCAGGAAGGCGTGGTCCCACTTGCCGACCAGGTGCTCCATGGCGAGTGACTGCACATCGGCGAAATCCATCACCATGCCGCGATCGGGCACGCCCTCGGTGTCGACCAGATCGCCGCGCAGCGTGATTTCGAGTACGTAGCGATGGCCATGCAGGTTGCGGCACTGGCTACGGTGGTCAGGGATGCGGTGCCCCGCGTCGAATTCGAGTTTTCGGGTAATCAGCACGATGAGTGAAGCGCGCGGCTCAGGGAATGAGCAGGTATTTGTGGGTCTGCATCGACAGCCGCCATTGCGGATGACGCTTGCACCAGTCGATCGCGAGCTTCGTATTGATGTCGCGCAAGGGACCGTCCATCGGCTGCACCAGGAAGTAGTCGAAGTCAAGTTTCGCGTAGTCAGCCAGGCAAAGGTTGTCCTGGGGAATCACCACCTTCAGCTCGTGCCCATTGGTGACTACCAGCGGCGCATCGGCCTTTGGGCTCACGCAGATCCAGTCGATCGTCTCGAGCACCGGCAGCGAGCCGTTGGTTTCGATGGCGATCTCGAAGCCTTGCACGTGCAGCGCGTCGACCAGCGGCTGGTCCAGCTGCAGCATCGGCTCGCCGCCGGTGCAGACCACGAAGCGGTTGGTTTCGCCCTCGGACCACAGCGAAGCGATCATCGCGGCGAGCTGCTCGGAGGTCTTGAACTTCCCGCCGTTTTCGCCGTCGGTGCCGACAAAATCGGTATCGCAGAAGCGGCACACGGCCGTCTCGCGATCGGCCTCGCGGCCGGTCCACAGATTGCATCCAGCGAACCGGCAAAACACGGCCGGGCGACCGGCGTTGACACCCTCGCCCTGCAACGTGTAGAAAATTTCTTTGACCGTGTACGTCATTCGCTCAGCCGGCGGCGCTCGCCGTCCGTTCCTTTTCTGCGCCTCATGCGGCACCTGATGCCAGTGATTCCGGGTGATGCGCGAGCGTTCGCGCATCACATCGTCCTGCTTCGTTTGTCTTGCCTGGTTCCTGATTCGCCCTGCTTCCGCGCCCCGTCGTTCAGGCCGGCACTCGGTGACCTGCTCGACACTGCGATAGGCCTCGTAGCCGCGCTTGCGCAGCTCGCAGGCCGGGCCGGTGCCGCAGCCGAAGCTCCAGTTCGTGCAGCTCGTCGCACTCGCCGACGTAGAAGGTATGGGTCTCGACTCGCAACTCGCACCAGCTCGGTGCCGCCTAGCTGCTCAGCGAGGCACCAGGTATTGGCCTTGTCGAGCCACATCAGCGGCGTCTCGAGCATCATGCGCGTGTCCCATGCCGAGATTGAGGGCCACCTGCAGCGCCTTCACGGTGTCGTCGCGACAATCGGGGGTAGCCCGAGAAATCGGCCTCTCACATGCCGCCAACCAGCACCTTCAGCTCGCGCCGATAGGCCACAGAGCCGCCACAATCGTCATGTCATGAATAGCAGGTTGCGGCCCCTGGCACGAAGGTATTGGGCAGCCCGTTAGCGCTGGTCTCAATCTTGATCACGCGCGTCATGGCAGTATCGCTGATCGCGCCGAGCACCGACAGGTCGATCATGTGATCGTCGCCGAGCCGGTTGTGGCCCATTGCGTGAAGCGTGCGCAGCGCCTCGCGCACGCCCTTGCGGCATTCGAGCTCGACGCGATGGCGCTGGCCGTAATCGAAACCGAGCGTCTCGACCGTCGAATAATGCTTGAGCGCGCCGCCTTTAGCGCCTGTCCGAATCACCATGTACTCCGTATAGAGGGGGCGGTTTCAAGGTTGAAGTTCAACAAAAGCCGGTTACGCCCGAAGGGCATCCCCCAAGGCAACGATTTCATGATGATGCTGACGAACATCGAACGATTCGGGTATGAACAGTTCGGCCGGACACTTCCAGCCCAAGCTCTTGCGCGGGCGGGTATTCCGCGGGCGGGTATTCATCTGCCAGGCGATATCGTCGAGTTCGGTCTGGGAAAACACGGCCAGATCCGTACCCTTGGGCATGTACTGGCGCAGCAACCCGTTGGTGTTCTCGTTGCACCCGCGATTGCCAAGGGCTATGCGGATCAGCGAAGTAGACCTTGATGCCGGTGGCCTCGCAGAGCTGCTCATGCCTGGCCATCTACAGTCTCTAATCATACGTCATGGAAAGACGGCGCTGGGCATCGATGCGGTTCAGGATCACGCAGAACGAAGTGACGGCGGCGTCCGCAGTGGCGTTCTCCATTTTGCCTCTGTTGAATTTCGAGTGGATGTTACATTGTCCGATTTGCACGTGAGCGATGGTAGTCATGCATAGCAAGTTGTTCGAAACGGCTTTGGGTATCAGCGATCCGTGGTTCGTGAACGGAATCGATGTCGACACGACTGCGAAGCGGTTGACGGTCAACATCAATTTCGTTGCCGGCAGTCAGTTTCCAGCATCCAGAGATCACCGGCGGCTATCCCGTGCATGACACCGTTGTCAAACGCTACTAGCCCTTGAACTTCTTCCAGCGCGACTGCTTCCTCGAAAAGCGCACGCCTCGCATCAAGCTGCCTGACGGTCGCGTGGCGCTCGTCGAGCCCGAGTGGGCCGGCAAGCCCAAGGACTTTACGTTGCTGTTCGAGGCAATGGTGCTGATGCTCGCCCAGCAGATGCCGTTCACCGCAGTCGCCCGTACCGTCGGCGAGTCCTGGCATCGGGTGAACGCCATTTGTAAAGGCAATGCTGATCAAGTTCACCGTCCCCGTGGTTCAGCCGTTATCCGTGGTTCAGCCGTTATATGTTATAGATCGGTGGATATGACCCGAGCAAGGCAAACGAAAATGAAACAGCCAACGCTGGCGGTGGCGACTGACGAA
>JAYFSB010000313.1:0-3321 GCA_040946865.1 Burkholderia sp. | reverse complement strand
GCACGCGTCGCAATGGCGTAGTCAACGAGGTAGCGCGCCGCAAGAACCGCAACAAGTCGAGGATTCGGGCTCGCGTCCCCGCGTCGAACACGTATTCGCCGTGGTCAAGCGGCTGTGGGGCTTGACGACATCACGAATGCAGACACTTGTTCAGCATTGCCTTAATCTTTGAGAAGTCGAGCCTGCCGGCGATCAGAAACAGCACGGTGCGCATGGTTGTGAGGTTGGTGTATCCGCGCGCTTTTCGCTTGACGGCCTGGAAGAGTCCGTTGATGGCTTCCAGCAAGCCATTGGTTTGACGCGTCTGGGTCCAGGCGACGATGCCGTCGAAATGACTGCGGATCATGCGGGCGACGTCCTTCATCGGATCGACCTTCGAGCGCATGACTTTTGTGCACCACTGCTCGAGCATGTCGCTGACGACGTTGATTTGCTTGCGATCGAGAATCTCCCGAAGTTGCTCGCGATAGCGCCACGCGGTCGTCAGGCAGCTTGATGCGAGGCGTGCGCACTTCGAGAAAGCAGTCGTGCTGGTAGCACTTGCCAACGGTGTCGTGCACGGGATGGCCACCGGCGATCTCTAGATGCGGGAAGCGACTGCCGGCAACGAAATCGATGCCGTTCACGAACCACGGATCACTTATACCCAAAGCCGTCTCGAACAACTTGCTATGCATGACTACCGTCGCTCACGTGCAAATCGGGCAATGTAGCACCCACTCGAAATTCAACAGAGGCAAAAAACGCCCGGATCATCACGATCCGCGCGTTTCGTTTTGGTCGCGTCGCCAGCAGCGTGCTCAGGCGGCGGCGTGCTGTTTCGCGGTTTTCTTGACCTCGACGTCGGGCAAAAACACCGTCAGCACGCCGATCAGCGGCAAGTAGGCGCAGATCTGGTAGACGAAGGCCATGCTGGTGGCATCGGCGATGTTGCCGAGCACGGCCGCGCCCACCCCGCCCATGCCGAAGGCGAGGCCGAAAAACAGGCCTGCCACCATCCCCACCTTGCCGGGGATCAGCTCCTGAGCATAGACGATGATCGCCGAGAAGGCCGAGGCCAGCACTACTCCGATGATCACGCTCAGCACGCCGGTCCAGAACAGGTTCACGTGTGGCAGGGCCAGCGTGAACGGTGCCACGCCCAGGATCGACACCCAGATCACCCACGTGCGGCCAATACGGTCGCCGATCGGCCCGCCGATCACGGTGCCGGCCGCCACTGCAGCGAGGAAGATGAACAGGTGCAGCTGCGCGGCTTGCACGCCGAGATGGAACTTGTCGATCAGGTAGAAGGTGAAGTAGCTGGTGATGCTGGTCAGGTAGAAGTACTTCGAGAACACCAGCAGCATCAGCACGCCGAGCGCGCGCCCAACCTGGCGGCGGCTCAGCGTGGCATGGCGCTCGCCCGCCGACTTCTTCTTCAGCGTAGGCTGGCGCTGGTACCAGCGACCGATCTGGGCCAGCACCACGATCGCCACCAGGGCGGCCATTGAGACCCAGGCGATGCTGTGCTGACCGTGCGGGATGACCAGGAGCGCGGCCAGCAGTGGCCCGATCGAGGAACCGGCATTGCCACCCACCTGGAACAGCGACTGCGCCAGGCCGTGGCGGCCACCCGAGGCCATGCGCGCCACCCGCGAGGATTCCGGGTGGAACACCGAGGAGCCGCAGCCAACCAGCGCGGCAGCCACTAGCAGCACGCCGAAGCTGGGTGCGGCGGACATCAGCAGCAGGCCCGACAGTGTGAAGCCCATGCCGACCGGTAGTGAGAACGGCAGCGGCCGCTTGTCAGTATAGAGGCCGATCAGCGGTTGCAGCAGCGAGGCGGTAATCTGGTAGGTCAGCGTGATCAGGCCGATCTGCGCGAAGGACAACGCGAAATTGGCCTTCAACATCGGGTAGATGGCCAGGATCAACGACTGGATCATGTCGTTGAGCAGGTGCGAGAAGCTGATCGCGCCGAGCACCGGGTAGTTGGTGCGGGTCGGTGCCGGGGCCATCGCGGGGGCGGTCGCGGTGGATATTATCTGTCGGTTGTCGAGGCTGGTTTGCATGATAAGCAGCGTTGGGGCGGTGCTGGGACCGCAGCGTTATTGGAATTCGGGAGGCGGCCTCAAATCTGAAGTGCAACACCTACCGAGAGCTATTGTGTTGCGATATGAACCTACAAACACCTGAGTTGTGAAGAGCGCACAATTATGGCTCTCTTGAAAAAAAGTGGGTTACGCGACATGTGGGTTGATCTTCGAGAAGTCGAGCCTTGCCGGCGATCAGAAACAGTACGGTGCGCGTGGTTGTGAGGTTGGTGTATCCGAGCGCCTTTCGCTTGGCGGCCTGGAAGAGTTTGTTGATGGCTTCCAGGAAGCCGTCGGTCTGACGCGTCCGGGTCCAGTCGACGATGCCGTCGACATGACTGCAGATCATGCGGGCGACGTCTTTCATCGGATCGACCTTCGAGCGCATGACGTTCGTGCACCACTGCTCGATCATTTTGCTGACGACGCTGATCTGCTTGCGCTCGAGAAGCCCCCGAAGTTGCTCGCGATAGCGCCACGCGCTGGCGGTCCGCTTGGTCGTGACGTTCACGATCAGGGTATCGAGATCGACGCATGAGCGCCGACGCGGCACTTGTCGAAGGTGATGCGAGCATTCGGCAAATTCGTCTCGACGCCTTTGATGAACGCGGGCCACATGTCAATGCTGACCGACGTGATCTGCTCGGGCTCTCCCCCCATGCTTGCGGCGAACGCTTCGATCGTCGCAGCATCCTTGCCTTCGGTCACGAACACGACTTTGCGTTCGAGCGCATCAGCCACGAGAGCGTCAGGTAGTTGTGTTCGCGCTGGTGGACGTTTCATCGACGGCAATGCTCGTCATGTCGGACAGGTCGATCTCGGCGAGCGCGAGTTCGACATAGCGTTCGCAAATGGCGTTTACCTGATGCCAGGACTCGCCGACGGTACTGGCGACTGCGGTGAACGACATCTGCTGAGCGAGCATCAGCACCATTGCCTCGAACAGCAGCATGAAGCCCCTAAGCTTGCCGGCCCACTCGAGCTCGACGAGCGCCACGCGGCCGTCAGGCAGCTTGATGCGAGGCGTGCGCACATCGAGAAAGCAGTCGTGCTGGAAGAAGTTCAAGTGCCGGTAGCGCTTGCCAACGATGTCGTGCACGGGGTGACCGCCGGCGATCTCTGGATGCGGGACGCGACTGCCGGCAACGAAATCGATGCCGTTCACGAACCACGAACCACGAATCGCTGATACCCAAAGCCGTCTCGAACAACTTGCTATGCATGACTACCGTCGCTCACGTGCAAA